>BNUB01000005.1 GCA_025997045.1 Betaproteobacteria bacterium | reverse complement strand
TGAGAGGCTCGCAAAACGTCTGAAAATAAACGTCTACTTTGCCGATCCGCATAGCCCATGGCAGCGCCCTACCAACGAAAACATGAATGGCCTCATCCGGGAATACCTCCCCAAAGGCTTGAATCTAGCCCAGTTCTCGCAAGGCTACCTCAATGCCATTGCCGATCAACTCAACCATCGACCACGCAGATGCCTCAACTACGAAACGCCGTTCGAGGTCTATTCTCGTGAAATCAGTAACTTACAACACGGTGTTGCACTTCAGGATTGAAACCGCCCTGGGTAAAAATACTAGCTTGCGTGAATGGATTGGAGACAAGCATTTCAACGGCTTGACCCTTTCCAGCTTCACTATCAAGAACAAGGATTTTGAGCATACCATCACGGTGCCGCGTAACGATATTGAGGATGATCGTATCGGCGTCCTGTCTGGTGCGTTTCAGATGATGGGGCAGGATGCAGCACTGCATCCTGATTCACTGCTTTTTGATCTCATCAGGCACGGCACCGCGCTAAAGTGCTACGATGGACAGAATTTCTTTGATGTTGAGCATCCGGTAGACGGTAACGACTCAGGCAGTGCGTCTGTCTCCAATGTCGATCTTGTCAACGCAGGCGATACCCCGACATGGTTATTGCTGGATACGTCAAAGGTGGTCAAACCCTTCATTCTGCAAATCCGCAAGGATTACAAATTTATCAGCCTGGACAAGGACGAAAACGAACATGTTTTCAAACGCGGTGAGTACGTCTACGGTGTGGAGGCTCGCCTGAATGCTGGCTTTGGCCTTTGGCAGTTGGCTTTTGCTTCCAATAAGCCCCTGACCGCCGATAATATCGCCGCCGCCGATGCCAGCATGATGAGCCTCAAGTCGCCCGCCGGTAAGCCGTTGGGCATTGCCCCGAATATCCTGTTGGTTGCGCCTTCCATGAAGGAGTCTGCCTTGAAGCTTTTGAAGCTGGACACTTCGCACTATCAGGATGCCTTTGAACTCATTGTTTGCCCTTGGCTCTAAAAGGAAATGAAATGAGCGCATTAATTAAAGATCGCAACACCCCACGCCGTGACGGCGTGGACTTTGATTTCCCTGTCGCCGCTGGCGTGTGGATTCATGCCGGGGCATTGGTTGCAATGAACGCGACCGGCTACGCCGTGCCGGGTACAACCGCCACCGGGCTGCAAGGCGTGGGAATCGCACAGGCCAGCGCCGATAACCGGACGGGCGCGAATGGCAGCGCCACCATCGCGGTGAAGCGTGGGTGCTTCCGGCTGCGCAACAGCGCCGGGGCTGACGCCATTACGCGGGCGAACATCGGCCAAGCCTGCTACATCGTGGATGACCAAACCGTTGCCGTGACCGTCACGGGAAAAAGCCCTGCCGGTATCGTCAGGGACGTGGATGAACGTGGCGTATGGGCTGAGTTTTGACCCGGCGCCAGCACTGAATGTAAAGATCACGTGTAGCCTCGACCGTGAGGGCAATAGTCAGAAGGTGAGGCCCCGCATAGCCTTCAAGACTGCCCGACCCATGCGGGGTATAATGCCCCCCGAGCCGTAGTGCACGTAGAGCAATTGGTAGGGTCAACGGGCGGCGGGGGAAACCCCTCTTCCGGTACGGTTGCAGGTTCGAGTCCTGCCGGGCATTACGGCTCACCTCACCCTGAACGCCTTGCGCGTCCACTTGTGTGCCAGAGCGCCCCGAGCGCCTTGCTGGCCGGATCGTGCAGTTTTGCAGCCGTTTTGTCACCAACTCACCGAAACGTTACCCCGCTGCGTGCAGTGCTCAAACTTAACTGCGCGTTTTGCTCACATCTATCGGCGTCCTACAGCGTTTTGCTCACATCTATCGGCGTCCTACAATCGGCGTCCTACATACAAATTTTCGGGGTCAACGTCATACCTTTACAACATTTTTATCGTTGACTTTTATTTTGCATAGTGCAATGCTCAAAACATACTGTTTTTGGCATTTACCCATGCAATTTGCGTTAGCTGTCCTCGCCCTCCTGCTTGCCGCCGCGTGCACCCCGGTGGCGCGCCCGGCTGCATCTGCTGCCCCCCTGTTCGTGGCGGACAACCCGCTTACCACCGCCCCAAAAGTCGAGCCACCCGTCACGCCCCCCGCTGCGGCACAGCCTCCTGCACTTCCCAAGCCAGACGCGCCCACGTATTCCCTCGACGTTCGTCAGGTGCCGGTCGATCAACTGCTCTCCGCCCTCGCCCGCGATGCGCGGCTGGATCTTGACCTGCTGCCGGGCGTGGATGGGCTGGTTACGCTCACGGCTTTCAAGCGCCCGCTCGGCGAGTTGCTGGAACGCATCACTTCCCAGGCCGGGCTGCGCTATGTGCTGGAAGGCGCGCATCTGGTGGTGATGCCCGATACCCCGTTTTTGCGCGCCTACCGGGTCGATTACGTCAATCTCGCACGCAATATGGAGGGCGCGGTGGCGACCAGCACCCAGATCGCGACCAGCCCGAGCGGGGTTGAGGGACAGCGCCAGACTGGCAGCGGCAATACCTCGCTCACCCGCATCGAAACCCGTGCCACCAATCATTTCTGGGAATCGCTCGAAGCCAATGTGCGGGCGCTGCTGCGCGAGCACGAGCGTTACATACGCCAGCCTGAATGCGAAGCCCTCCCGCGCAATCTTCCGGCGGCGCTGACGCATGCGCTGTGCGCCAGTAGCGACGATGCCGCCTTTGTGATGAGCAACCGCGAAACCGGGGTGTTGATGGTGCGGGCAACCGGGCGCCAGCATCAGCAGGTCGCAGACTTCATTGATCTGGTGCAGGGCGCGGCACGGCGTCAGGTGGTGGTCGAGGCGACCATCGTCGAAGTCACCCTGAGCGACGGCTACCGCCAGGGCATCGACTGGAATCGCCTGGCAGCGCCTGCCATTCACGTTGCCCCACGCGGCGCCAATGACGCCACCACGCTGACACCGACGGTCACGTATTTGTCCAATCCGCTCGATATCAAGCTCGACTGGCTGGAAACCTTCGGCACGGTGAAGGTGCTCTCCAGCCCGCGCCTCGCGGTGCTCAACAACCAGACCGCGATGCTCAAGGTGGTCGAAGAGGTGGTGTATTTCCTCGTCGATGCGTCGACGACCAACTATGGCGGCAGCTCCGAGCGCGAGAAAATCACCGCCACCACCACGCCTCAATCGGTCTCGGTCGGGCTGGTGATGGCGCTCACGCCCCAGATCGGGCGCGATGGCGACATCACCCTCTCCGTGCGCCCGACGATCTCCAGCATCTCCGGCTTCCGCGACGACCCCAACCCCTCGCTGGGCAGTATCCCCAACCGCGTCCCCCAGATTCGTACCCGCGAAATTGAATCAGTGCTGCGCCTGAACGATGGCGAAATCGCCATTCTCGGCGGCCTGATGGAAGACCGGGTCGATTACGACACCGGGCGCATTCCCCTGCTCGGCGCACTGCCCGTACTCGGCGAGTTGTTTACCCGCCGTGACAACAGCGTGCGCCGCACCGAGCTGGTGATCTTCCTGCGTCCGCGCCTGATCAACTCCGCGCGCCCTGAGCTTGCCGATGCCGGGATGAGCGCGCCATGAATGCCCCCCGGCCCGCTCCCGCGCCGATCGGTCAGACCCTGCTCGCCAGCGGGGTGATCGGCGAAGACCAGTTGCGCATCGTGCTGCATGAACAGCGTCACGGCCAGCATCGGCCATTTGGTCAGGTGTGCGTGGAGCTTGGATTTATTTCCGAAGCCGTGTTGCGCGATGCGCTCTCCGCCCGTCTCGGCCACCGTGCGGTCGATCTCGCCGGAGCGGTCGTCGATCCTGCCATCATCGCCCTTGTGCCCGCCGCGCTCGCCCGCCGCCACTGCCTGCTGCCGATAGGCGTCGACGCCGACATCCTGAGCGTGGCGATGCCCAACCCGCACGATGTGATCGCGCTCGACGCCCTCAGCGCCCACTGCGGCCCCGGCCTGCAAGCGCGGGCCGTGCTTGCTGCCGAATCCGACATTCGCGCCGCGCTTGACCGCCACTATGGCTACCACCTCGCCATCGACGACATCCTGCGCGAACTCGAAACCGCCGCCATCGAGCTGCCTCACGACGGCGGCGAACGTCATCCGGTAATGCGCCTCATCGACGCGCTGCTCGTCGACGCGGTAAAAAACGATGCCTCCGATATCCATTTTGAACCCGAAGCCGGATTCCTGCGCATCCGTTACCGCATCGACGGCATTCTCCACCCGGTGCGCGCCCTCCACGCCAACCACTGGGCGGCGATGGCGGTGCGGCTCAAGGTGCTGGCCGGGCTCAACATTGCCGAAACCCGCGCCCCCCAGGATGGCCGCATCTCGCTCACCATCGCCGGGCGTCCGATTGATTTCCGCCTCTCCACCCTGCCCACCCTGCATGGCGAAAACATCGTCCTGCGCGTGCTCGACCGCCAGCGTGCTGCCGTCGCGCTGGAAAAAATCGGCTTCGATATCTCCCAGCTCAAGGCCGTCGAGCGCATGCTCGCCCGCCCCGAAGGGCTGATTCTCGTCACCGGCCCCACCGGCAGCGGCAAGACCACCACGCTCTACGCCATGCTCGATCAGCTCAACACCGACGGGGTCAACATCATGACCCTCGAAGACCCGGTCGAATATCCGATGCCCCGCCTGCGCCAGACCACGGTGTCGGAAGCGGCGCGCATTGATTTCGCTTCCGGCATCCGCGCCCTGTTGCGCCAGGACCCGGACATCATGCTGGTCGGGGAAATCCGCGATGTCGAGACCGCCGAACTCGCCATCCGCGCCGCCATGACCGGCCACCGCGTCTTCGCCACCCTGCATACCAACAACGCCATCGGCGCCATCCCCCGCCTGTTCGATCTCGGCGTGCCTCCCGGCCTGCTCGCCGGCAACCTCGTCGGCGTCATCGCCCAGCGCCTGCTGCGCCGACTCTGCCCCCATTGCCGCACCCTGAGCGCGGCCAGCGCCGACGAACAAAAGCAGCTCGGGCGGGCGGAAGAACCTGTCTCCCTCGCTCACCCGGCCGGTTGCCCGGAGTGCGGCGGGCGCGGCTATCGCGGTCGGCTGCCGGTGTTCGAGGTGCTGGAGACGGACGACGCCTTCGACGAACTCATCGCCACCAACGCGCCCGTCGCCGCCCTCGCCCGTTGCGCACGCAATCGCGGCCACCGTGCGCTGGCCGACGATGGCCTGCGCCGGGTGATCGACGGCAGCACCTCGCCCGCAGAATTCCGTCGCGTCATAGGCTCCAGCCGTGGCAGCCCCCGGCACGGGACGGAGGCATGATGGGGCGCGCTGCTGCTGTATACGTATACCGTTACCGCGCCATCGACGTGTACGGTCGCCTGGTTCGGGGTCAGGCCGAAGCCAGCCATCCCGCCGCGCTGGATGACCAACTGCGCCAGCGCGGGATAGAGCTGGTGCGCTGCACCAGGGTGCGCGGGCCGCGCCCGTCAGGCCAGCGCATCCCGCGCCGCGAACTGATTCACTTCTTCTTCAATCTCGAACAGTTGCTCGACGCCGGGGTGCCAGTGCTCGACGCCTTGAGCGAAATCGGCGCGGCGTCCACCCACTCCGCCCTGACGCTCGTGTGCACCAGCCTGCGCGACGAAGTCGAACGCGGCCACACCCTGTCCGCAGCGGCCGCCCTCCACCCCGGCGCGTTCGACGACGTGCTGTGCAGCCTGTTGCACGCCGGGGAAGTCACCGGCGACCTGGCCCCGGTGCTGCGCCAGATCGGCGCCAACCTGAGCCGGGCGGAAGCGATCAAGGCCCACGCGATGAAAGCAGCAATTTACCCCGCCATTGTCGCGGTCGTGCTCGGGGTCGCGGTGGCGGTCGCCCTCACCGTGGTCGTTCCCCAGCTCGCCATTTTGTTTCAGAGCATGGGCGAAACCCTGCCGCTGGCCACCCGCGTCCTGCTCGGGCTGGCGGACTGGCTGGGTCGCCACGGCTGGCTGCTGCCACCGCTGGGCCTGCTCACCCTTCTCGCCATCACCCTGGCGGCGGCGCGCTCCGTGGATTTCCGCCGCACGCTCCACGCCATCGCCCTGCGTCTGCCGCTGATCGGCCCCATTCACCAGCGCCTGACCCTCGCCCGCGTCGCCAGCCTGCTCGGCACCTTGTACGCATCCGGCATCACCCTGGTCGACGCCCTCGCCAGCACCGCCAAAGCCACCCCCAATCTGGTCATCCGCGCCGGGGTGGAAAACGCCCGCGCCTATATCTCCACCGGCTCGGGCATCGCCGCGGCCTTTGAAGCCACCGGGCTTTTCCCCCAGCTCGTCTCCCGCATGTTGCGGGTGGGCGAGCACAGCGGACGGCTCGACACCGCCCTCAACCACCTGGCCAATTTTTACGAGCACGAGGCGTCCGCCGCCATCGCCCGCCTCGAAGCGAGCATCGAACCCCTGCTCACCGTGGCGATGGGCATCATCCTGCTGTGGATCGTGTTTGCAATCCTCAGCCCGGTCTATGACATCCTCACCCGGCTGCCGCTATAAAGAGAGGCAGCATGAGCGAGTGCCAATTGGTCATCAACGCCCACGGGCTGGGTATCTGGCAAAGCGGGGGCGACCGCGCCCACCGCGCCGTGCACCTCGCGGTGGACGACCCGGAAGCCCCGGCGCAGCTCGCCCACTGGCTTGAGCGCAACCCCGCCCGCTGCACCCTGATCGCCGATCTTGCCGAAGAGCGCCACATCGTCGAGCAACTGCCGCACGCCTCGCGCGCCGATCATCAGCTCATCATCCGGCGGCGGCTGGCCCAGCATTACCCGGACATCCCGTTTACCTGCGTTCGCCCCCTGCCACGCCCGCCCCACGACAACCTGCGCAAACCCGTGCTCCTGGCCGCGCTGACTCGCCCCGCCCTGCTCGACCCCTGGGTAAACGTTCTCGGCGCCAGCATGCGTCAGGGCAAGATCAGCGTGCGGGCGCTCACCAGCGTGCCCTTTCTGCTCGAACGCTGGTATCGCCGTCAACGCGGGCTGCCCGCCCAAAGCCTGCTCCTCACCCTCGGTGGCGGTGGCATGCGCCAGACCCTGTTCCGCGAGCGCCGCCTGTGCTTTGCCCGCGTCATCCCGGCACGGGCCGACACGCTGGCCGAATGCGCATCCGTCTATGCCACCGAACTGACCCAGACCCTGGCCTGGCTCGCCAGTCAGCACCTCACCGCGGGACAACCCGCGATCAGGATTCTGGCGCCGCACACGGCGCTGCCCCTCCTGCACCAACTGACCGCCCACGTTTCCAGCGACATCGAGCTGATCGACCTCGACGCCCATCTGCCCGCGCCCACCCAGGACGATGCTGCCAACAGCATCATTCCCCTCGTCCTGCGCGAAGCCCGCCATGGCCGCGATTTCGCCCGCTATGTCTGCCCGCCCTTGCAGCCCGCACAGGACCGGCTCATTTGCCGGGGCATGATCGGCGCCACCGCCTTGTGCGCCGTTGCCGCGCTGGCCGTTGCCACCCAGGATTTCGTCGCCGCCACCGCGCTGGATCAGGACATCCGCCAGGCCACCGCCGCCCAAGGCCGTGTGCAGGACGAACTCAGGCAATTAAACGCCCGCCTTCCCGCCAACGCGGTCGCACTCGACACCCTCGCCCCCTGGCTCGACCGCGCCGAAGCGCTCACCCACAGCGTTGGCATCGCACCGGAAACCGTGTTGCAAGCCGTCGCCGCGCTCATGGACGACGCGCCGTGGGCCGAACTTGAAACCCTGCACTGGCAGATCGTTCCCCCCGCCACCGCTCAAACACCCTCCACGCCCCCCGGACACGTCGAGCTCACCCTCAACCTCATCCTGAGTGTCGACGCACCCCATCCGCTGCGCAGCTTCGCGGTGCTGGAATCCGCCTGGAAACGGCACGACCGTCCGCTGCCGCAGATCGAATTCGACCCCGCCAGCGCCAGACTGAGGTTCACAGCCCGGCTTCCGCTGCCGCCCCCTGCGGCGGAGCACATCACGCCATGACCCTCACTTTGCCGCGTATCCTGCTTCGTCCCCTGATCGCCTGCGTGGCGGGTCTCGCTGCCGCGCTCGCCTTGTGGTGGCTGGCCGCCGCCACCCACCATGCGCGCCAAACCTCACTCGTCGCCCTGCGCGCCACCCTCCGCCAGCTTGACGCCCAACTGGCGCATGCACGCGAGGACGCTGCCCAACGCGCCCACCTCGACCAACGCCTGACAAACCTGCTCGCCACCCACACCACCCGCGATGCCGCGCCGTGGTCGCAACCCGGCCACCCGTTTGACGCCCACCGGGTGGCAAATCTCCGCGTGCGCGCCCACGCCCAGGCGTCCCCCTTGCCCCACGCCAACGCGCTACCCACGGTTAATTTCCAGCGCCTGCAAATCGACGCCGAACTGCTCCACGAACTGGTTTTGCCCGAGCTGGTCGCGGCATGGACGCAAACCGCTGGCGCGCATGTCGTCCCCCGGGGCTGCGCCCTGCACCGCGCCCCACCTTCCGCCGCGCTGCCACTGGCGGCGCAGTGCGAATTCGACTGGCTCAGCTTCACCCCACCCGAGGCCGCGCCATGAGAAAAATCCCATCCCCCTTTCCCTTGTTCTGCGCCCTGCTTGCCATCATGCCGCCCGCCAGCGCCGCAGACGGACGGATTTTTTTCACCGCTACGGAACGCGACGCGCTGGAACAGGGTCGCCCGCTGTCCCCCCCGCCGGCCCCGCCAGCGCCCGCTCCCGTGGAGATACCCCAGCGTTTCGATGGTGCGCTCTGGCGCGATGGCCGCCTGATCACGATCTGGCTCGATCGCAACGCCAGTCCGCCCACCCCCGCCATTCGCCTCGCTGATGACGCCCTCGTCACCCGCCACGGCAAGACCGACGAACCCCTGCTCCCCGGACAAGCCCTGTCTCCCCAGCCATGAACGCGCAAGCTCCCGCCCTCCGCGTCCGTGGCAGCGTGCTGCTCATTGCCATCATTTTGTTGCTGGTGATCGCCGGTGCCGCCCTCGCCGCCAGCGAGCGCCTCATCAGTCAGGCCGAGTCCCGTGCCCGCCGCGCCAGCATCGCCGCCCTTGCGGCTGCGCGCACCGCCCTGCTCGGCTATGCCACCCATTACCCGGAAGAGCACGCGGAACAGGGCGCGGGCTATCTGCCTTGCCCCGACAACAGCAACAGCGGCTCCCCGCCCGGCATCTCGTGCCACGCCCGCGACCATGGCGCACTGGGCCGCCTGCCCTATCGCCGTCTGGGGCTGCCCCCCTTGCGCGATGGCCGCGAGCAATGCCTGTGGTATGCGGTCGCGGGCAGCTTCAAGCACAACCCCAAACCGCTCACCCTCAACTGGGACAGCCCGGGCCAATTCGAGATCGTCGACAGCGGCGGGCATGTCATCGGCGGGGCCGGATACAGCGCCATCGCCGTGGTGATCGCCCCCGGCCTGGCCTTGCCCGGACAAAACCGTCCGCCCGCAGCCGCCAGCACCGGCAGCCAGCGTTGCCCCGGCAGCACCCTCCCCGCCGCCGACCTCGCAGCCTTTCTCGACCGTCCCTATCCCGTCGACATCAGCGGCGAAGTGCAATTCATCTCCGGCCAGGCGGGGTCTGAGGTCAACGACATCGTGATCTGGCTCACCACCGATGACATCTTCGGCGCGCTACGCCGCCGTCCGGATTTTGTCCCCATGATCGACGACGTTCTCGACATCGCGGCGAGCGGATTAAGCGCCCAACTCGACACCCCCGCCTTTTTCGCCGCCCACACCGACTTTACCCACGCCAACCGCGCCCACGGTCGACTCCCCGCAGCCAGTGAACTGGGCATCGCCCCGGAAGCAGTCGAACGCTACGACAACTGGCGTGATCAACTGCGCTTTGTCGCGTGCACAGACGCCTCCTCCTGCCTGAGCGCCACCCTCGCCGATTCCGCGCAAACGCCATCACCTGCCACCACCGAAGACTGCCGCGCCCTCATCATCTTTGGGGGTGAACGCCAGCGCGGCGCAACCCCCCAACGCCGCCGCAGCGCCAGTGAGCGCGCCGACCCGGCGCAATACCTTGAAGGCGAAAACCTGGCGAGCTTCACCAGCGGCAGTGGCGCCTATGCAGGCTGGCGCCATTTTGCCGTCGTCACCCCGGATCGGGCTGCGAGCGAGGATCTCATCCGATGCCTGCCATGACACGCGGTTTTACCCTGATCGAGCTGGCCGTCGTGCTGGTCATCCTTGGCCTGTTGAGCGGGATGTTGATCACGCCGCTGGCGGCGCGCATCGAAGCCCACCAGCGCCAGCTCACCGGCGCGATGCTCGACGACATCGTCGACGCCCTCACCGGCTTTGCGCTGCTCCATGGTCGTTTGCCCTGCCCCAGCCTTGAAGCCGACCCGGCCAGCCCCGCTTACGGACTCGAACACCCGCCGCCGTGCGATCTCTCCGCCCCCGGTTATCTGCCCTGGCGCAGCCTCGGCGTGCCCGCCGTCGACGCCTGGGGCAGCGCACGCACCGCCGCCGCCTCGCCCTGGCTCGGACATTGGCGTTATTTCCCCGATCCGGCTTTCACCCACGCGCCGATCACGCTCGCCACCGCGCCCGCAGCCAATATCAAGATCAACGACCACCTCGGCCTGCTGTCCACCTCCAGCGCGCCCCCGGTCGCCGTGGTCTGGTCGACCGGGCCCAACCACCACGGCGACGGCGCCAACGCCACTTATTCGGCACTCGCCCCCACCTTCCACAGCGGCGAAGCCACCCCGGCGTTCGACGACCAGTTGCGCTGGATCGGCCATCCCCTTTTTATCGCCCGCCTCGCTCAGGGCGGACGGCTGTAACCCCGCGCCTCACCCTCAACAGGAGACTTGCCATGCCTCAGCACTCATCCGTTCCGCGCCAATCCGGTTTTACCCTGGTCGAAATTGCCATCGTGCTCGTCATCATCGGCCTGCTGCTCGGTGGCGTACTCAAAGGTCAGGAGTTGATCAACAGCGCCAAGGTCAAAAACCTCGCCCAGGATTTCCGCGTCGTGCCGACTTTCATTTACGCCTATCAGGACAAGTTCCGCGCCTTGCCCGGTGATGACAGTCGGGCGACAACTCACCTCTGCCCGACGACCAACCTTGGATGCACCACCAACGGCGACGCCGTTGGCGTTATCGACGGCAACTGGAACGACAAACATCCAGCAGCCACAGGCGCAGTGCGCTTCTGGCAGCACATCCGGCTCGCCAACCTTGCCCCCGGCTCCACCGATCTCGCCTCCCCCAATTTCCTGCCGCTCAACAGCGAAGGTGGGCGCATCGGGGTGCAATCAGGCGGCGCAGCCGCCCCACTGGGGCTGACCCATGGGGCCAGCTATATCGTGTGCTCGGCAGGCATCCAGGGTAAACATGTGCGCCAGCTCGACATCACCCTCGATGACGGCGATCCGCAAACGGGCAGCCTGCGCACCGGCACCGGCACTGATACCCTGACGCTCGTCAGCGCGGCCAACCCGCTCGAAGATGGCGGCGCCTACACCGTGTGCATGGGCATCTGAACGTGGGGCGAAGCAGGTGGGGTACAATCGCGCCCATTGTTGTTGCCGCTCCTTGCCCGCATGACACCCTCTCCTTCCCTGCTCACCAGCCTGCCACGCGCCACCCGACTCGGGCGCCGGGTGCTCGAAATCGAGGCTGCGGCGGTGAGCGCGCTGATCGACCGCCTCGGCGACGACTTTGAAGCCGCAGTGGCCCTCGTGCTCCAATGCCGGGGCCGCGTCATCGTCTGCGGTATCGGCAAATCCGGCCACATCGCACGCAAGTGCGCCGCCACCCTGGCCAGCACCGGCACCCCGGCCTATTTTGTCCACGCCGCCGAAGCCGCCCACGGCGACCTCGGCATGATCACCGCAGACGATGTGGTGATCGCCATCTCCAACTCGGGCGCGAGCGCCGAACTGCTCACCATGGTGCCCCAGGTCAAACGCCGTGGCGCCAAACTCATCGCCATCACCGGCAATCCGGCCTCGCCGCTGGCGCTTGAAGCAGATATTCATCTCGATGCCGGGGTTGCCGAAGAAGCCTGCCCGCTCAACCTCGCCCCCACCGCCAGCACCACCGCCGAACTCGCCCTCTCCGATGCGCTCGCCGTCGCCCTGCTCGACGCCCGTGGCTTCGACGCCGATGACTTCGCCCGCTCGCACCCCGGCGGCAGCCTCGGGCGGCGGCTGCTCACCCACGTCAAGGATGTGATGCGCCCGCTCGAGCGCGTCCCGACCGTCGCCACGGATGCCGCCCTGTCCGCCACGCTCCTCACCATGACCCAGGGCGGGATGGGCATGGCGGTGGCCGTCGATGCCGCAGGCAGCCCCGTCGGCATCTTTACCGATGGCGACCTGCGCCGCACCTTCGAGCGCGGCATCGACGTGCGCACCGCGCAGCTCGCGGAAGTGATCAACCGCAACCCGCGCCGCATCAGCCCCGATGCGCTCGCCGTCGAAGCCGCAGAGATCATGGAGCGGCTGCGCATCAGCCAGCTACTGGTCGTCGCCGACGATGGCGTGCTGGTCGGCGCGCTCAATACCCACGACCTGATGCTGGCGCGGGTGATCTGATGCGCTCACGTTTCGCCACCTGGCACGCCTACCCCCTGATCATCACCGGACTGCTTGCCGCCGGCTCGTACTGGCTGGAACATCTGACCCGCGAAGCGGAAACCCCGCTCGTCGCGCCTGAGCGCCGCGCCCCGGATTTCGTCGCCACCGCCGTCAGCATCAGCGGTTTTGCCGCCGATGGCAGCCTGCGTTATACCCTCGACACCCCCCGCGTCATCCACGTGCCGCAAGACGACCAGACCCTCACCACCCAACCGCAGTTGCAGCTTTTCTCACACGGCAAACGGACCTGGCTCCATGCCGAACACGGCGTCATCAGCGCCAGGGGCGAGCAGGCCGATTTCAATGGTGAAGTGAACGTTGAACGCGGCGATGACAGCGGCGATGAACACGCGCTCCACATTTTTTCCGCTCATCTGACGGTCTGGCCCAAAGATCAGCGCGCCGCAACCGACACCCCTGTCCGCCTCACCCAGGGCAGCTTCACCGCCACCGCCCTCGGCCTTGCCGCCAGTAACATTTTTGGCAACCTTGAACTCGTCGGCGAAGTCAAAATGAGCCTCCCCCGCCACCGCAGGAATCCATGATGCCCGCTTCCATGTTCCCCCTTGCCCGCCTCGCTGCCCTCACCCTCGTTCCCGCCCTTGTGCTGACAGGCAGCCCCGCCCACGCCGAGCGCGCCGACCGCAACCAGACCGTCAACATCGAAGCCGACCGGGTCAACGTCGATGATCGTAACAAAGTGCATATTTTTGAAGGCAACGTCGTCCTCACCCAGGGCACCCTGACCATCAAGGGCGACAAACTGGTCGTCACCCAGGACGCCGACGGCTTCCAGAAAGGCGTGACCACGGCGACCGGCAAGCGCCTCGCCACCTTCCGCCAGAAACGCGAAGGCGCGGACACCTGGGTCAACGGCGAAGCCGAACGCATCGAATACGACAGCCACACCGAGCGCGCCCGCCTGTTCAACCGCGCCCACGTCAAGAGCGGCGGCGACGAGGTCAGCGGTCACTATATTGAATATGACGCAACCAGCGAAAATTACCTTGTCACCAACAACAGCGCGGGCAACGCCCACCCGGACGGCCGGGTCAAGGTCACCATCCCGCCCAAGAGCAGCAACCAGCCCCCGGCGCCGTGACAACACCATCATTCATATAGTCATCTGAAAACAAGCGATTAATTCTCTTGGTGCACTGCAACAAACCGCTTGACAAGCACATACCCGGCCCTTTAAGATGCAGTCCATGCTGCGTAGCAGCAATATAAACAGACAGATCACCGGTCAGTTACGCTGTGTTCAGACCGCTTTCACGGCTGAACTTGCGCCAGGCCCGTTACCCGCAGAGATTCCGTAGTCCTTTGTAGTCCCCTTGCAGTTTCCCGCAGTTTCCTTGATCCAGTCACCCTGATTTTCCCGGAGATACCCTATGTCGCAATTCACCCCCGAACAGTTCGCCGCCGCCAACAAAGCCAATGTCGAAACCCTGCTGGGCCTGACCAACAGCGCCTTCGCCAACGCCGAACGCCTGGCCGCCCTCAACCTCAACACTGCCCGTGCCGTGCTTGAAGACAGCGTCGCCAACACCAAGTCGCTGCTGAGCGCCAAAGACGTGCAAGAGCTGGTTTCCCTGCAAGGCACCCTGATTCAGCCCCTGCTCGAAAAGAGCATCTCCTATGCCCGCAGCGTCTATGAAATTGCTTCGCAAGGCCAGGAAGAGCTGGGCAAAGTGCTGGAAGGCCAACTCGCCGACCTGAACAAGAACGTTGCCGCCGCGCTGGACAAGGCCGCCAAGTCCGCTCCCGCCGGTTCCGACGTTGCCGTCGCCGCCGTGAAGTCGGCCATCGCCGCCGCCAACAGCGCCTACGACAACTTCTCCAAGGCCGTGAAGCAAGCGACTGAAATCGTTGAAACCAACGTTGCCGCCGCGACCAACGCCACTGTCAAGGCCGTGAGCACCACGACCAAGGCCGCTTCCTCGAAGAAAGTTGCCTGAGTTGTATTGAGGTAAGGGCAGGTTGCAAACCCGTCCTTGATCAAAGCAAAAAGCCCCGCACCTGCGGGGCTTTTTGCTTTGAGGCCCTGCGGCCACACCTGCCAGCACTGCCCCTGGCAGTTCAAAACGCATCTTGTTGTGCCAAGCCCAGGTCAGGCGCAGTCAGTCGAGCCGCAGATTACGCATACGGTCTCGTGGCTCATTACGCGCAGCGACCGTACTACCGGGTTATCCTGGCACCGTCGGCCATCACGTACCAACACGACCCACACAATGAGTTCATTCCGGAACTACTGCGCGGCTTGGCGACCGTGCACGAAGTGGCAACCCTCGACCATATCGGGAGCCGACGCGACATGGAGCGTAACTACGTTAAGCGTAATGGCGTGCAGGCGGACGGTTCCCGGTGCTTGTATTCTCCGTTGCTGCGCGCCGCAAAAATAACAGCCGCTGCAAATTGCCCAGAGCAACTCGCACGGTTTCCGCAAATTTCGCCACCCGTGCGCTTTCCAGTACAATGCAAAACCCTGTACTTTTTCGTGACACCCGCATGAGCAAGCCCTTCCTGTCTCCCCGCAACGACGCCATTTTCAAGATGCTGTTTGGTGACGGCAGGGACATCGACATCCTCACCGACTTCCTCAAAGCCGTGCTCGACCTGCCCGCCGAGGACTACTCGGAAGTGTCTGTTGTCGACCCGCATTTGAGCCGCGCGCGTCTGGAAGACAAGCTCGGCATTCTGGATGTCAAGGTCAAGACGCGAACCGGCAAAATCATCGACATCGAAATTCAGGTCTCCGACCATCCCCAGATGCGCGAGCGAGTCGTTTTTTATCAGGCTAAAATGATTACAGGGCAGATCGGAGAGGGTGACAGCTATGAGAAAATCAAGCGGGTCATCAGCATCATCATCACAGATTATGTATTCATCCCCGAAAACAGCAGTTACCATAACCGCTACACGCTGCGTGACCAGAAGACGGGTTCAGAATTCACCCATCTTCTGGAAATCAACACGCTGGAACTCCCCAAGCTGCCCCAGACCGAAGAGGGCGATGGCCTCTGGGAATGGCTGAAATTTCTGGACGCCCGCAACAAAGAGGACTTGAACATGCTCACCACCAAAAACCCGATGGTTCAAAAAGCCGTTGCCAAGCTGGCTGTACTCTCTGAAGACGAACGGACGCGACTGCTCGCCGAGTCGCGGGAAAAACTGCAACGGGATATTTTCGCCCGCGAGCGGGCAGCGGAGGAGAAAGGCATTGAGAAAGGTCGTGAAGAAGGTCGTGAAGAAGGTCGTGAAGAAGGTCGAACAGAGGAACGCCTGGCTTTTGCCCGGAAGCTCCTTGAGGATAGTCGTACCGTCGATGAAATCATGAAATACACTGGTCTCTCCAGAGCGGAAATTCAGTCTTTGCTGCATTGATGGCTTGCCAGCGAAAACCTGAATTCCACCGTACAGCGCGGCGGGACGTCATGACTCAATTGGCATGGCTGCGGGGAAGTCTCGCCTATCCCTTGATCAGCGCCCGAATATCCGGTAGGGGCATGAACAGCAGCAACCCGTCATCCGGTGTCTGGCGGAAGCCGAAAGCCTTGTAGAAATCGGCAGCCTGGGCATCCTTGGCGTCGACGGCGAGTCCGATGCAGCCTGATGATTCAGCGACACGCACAAGCTTGCACATGGCATCTATCATCAAACCCTGACCTAAACCCTGTCTCTGAAATCGAAGGTCTATCGCCAATCGTGCCAGACGAACAACCGGCAGCCGGTGCGTCGGTAACTTGTACTTTTTGATGACCTCGCGGGGCAAGGTGCTCACATTGACGTCGGCGTTGGTCAGCGCGTAAAACCCGAACAGCTCGCCATCCCGCACCCCGCAGAAGGTGCGGGTGATATTGCGCGCCTCATGCTGCGCAGCTATCTCGGCCAAATAGCGGTTGAGCGCGGGGCTGCCGCAATCAAAACCTGCCCGCGCGTCAAGCAGTGCCTTCGGAAGTCGGGAAAGCGGCTGAATCTTCGTCGCCATCGAACATCTCCTGGTAGCCGGTCAGCGCCTTTTTCAGTTTTGCGTTCGGTGAACGTGGTCTGGCCAGTTGTTCCAGAAACCACTCCGAGTCCTGCCCGGAGAGGACGATATTTTTCATCTCATGCCGGTCAATGAATTCCTGGGCATGTTGATGTACGACCTGAACGATGTATGCGTTCGCGGGGATGCCCGTCAGTTCAGCCGCCCGCTGTATCGTTTCCTGTACGACCAACGGAACTCTGGCGGTAATCCGCCCCTTCTCTTGATAACTTGCACTCATGCGCGACATTTCAGGTTCCTCACAGGCATGTGGCTGCTTAAAATAGCCACTGGCGCCAATATGGCACCTATTGCTTTTTCTTGCAAGCGTCTGCAGCGCATACGCAGGAATGCTTTCATCATCAGCCCTGTGTGACACTTGACTGGTGCGCTCCCCCTGCGCGGACGCATTGCGGTTTGTTACGGTCACGCAAAAAAGAATAAAATGCCCCTCAATTTCTTCCTCCACCCTCAAGGCAAAAAAATCATGCAAAACCCCAAAAATCCCCTTGACTTTTCAAAAACCGCCGCAACAATTTTCGCAAGCAAGCAAGCAAGCAAGCAAGCAAGCAAGCAAGCAAGCAAGCAAGCAAGCAAGCAAGCAAGCAAGCAAGCAAGCAAGCAAGCAAGCAAGCTAACCGCCCCCGTCTGTCCTCCCTTGCCCTGTTGCTGACGCTCGCTTTCCCGCTTCCGGCGTTCGCCCAGACCCCGTCTATCACCATCAACTCCGATCTCGGAAGTCTTACTGTTTACGGCAACGGCACTCCCCCGAACAACTCTACCCCGCCGACGACAGCTACGGCAGACGGCTACTCCATCCTCATCAATAGCGGCGGCACGGTGAACTATGCTTTCGGCGGCGAGGCAAATACTGCTAACAACGCATCCGCCACCAACAACAGCGTGACCCTCGACGGCGGCACGGTGAACAACGATGTCAGGGGCGGCAGGGCCAGCGTCACCGCCACCGGCAACTACACATCCAGCGCCACCTACAATACCGTGACCATCAACGGCGGTGAGGTGGGGAATGTTTACGGCGGCGAAGCTACCAACGGCGGGGCCGGCACTGCCACCGCCACCAACAACACGGTGATCATCGGGGGCAGCCCCACCATCAACGGCTGGATTCTCGGCGGTCGGACAAACGCTCCTCTCGGCACGGCGGGCGATGCTTTCACCGGCAATACCCTGCAACTGAACAGCGCCGCGACCATTGCCAGGGTGCAGAATTTTGCAACCATCAACTTCACCAGCGCAGGCGCGGCGGGCATCGCCAGGCTGGATACCACGCCCACAGGCGTGACGGGAACGCCGCTGCCACTGGTCAAGCTGAACACCAATCCGGCAGGCACCGCCAACGACGTGACCTTCGGCGGCGTGATTGAAGGCACTGGCGGCATTGACAAGCAGAGCGTGGGAACGCTGACTTTGACCGGCAACAACACCTACAGCGGCAACACCAGGGTCAGCTACGGAGGGCTGACCGTCACCGGCACGCTGGGCAGCAACACCGGCAACAGCTACGGCGGAGCCATCTCCATCTTGGTCGGCGGACAATTGGTTTTCAACCAAAGCGCGACTCAAATCTTGTCCGGCTTGATTTCCGGCTCCGGCTCCAGTGCTTACCTGATCAAAGATGGGGGTAACACGCTGATTTTGACCGGCGACAGTAACTACAGCGGCAACACCAATGTCACCGGCGGAACCCTGCAAATCGGCAACGGCAGCGCGACGGGAAGTTTCGCGGGCAATATCGCTAACTACGCCAACGTGACCTTCAACCGCAGCGATGCCTCGGCTTACGACGGCGTGATTTCCGAGAGCGGCAGCCTGACCAAAGAGGGCGCGGGAACGCTGACTTTGAGCGGCGCAAACACCTACACGGGCGTCACCACGATTAACAATGGAACGCTGGCGCTCTCCGGCAGCGGCAGTATCGCCACCTCTTCCGGCGTTACGCTCGCCAATGTGGGCGGCGTGACTTTTGATATTTCCAACGCAACCAACACGACGATAAAAGGTCTCAACGGCGGCAGCGCAAGCGGCGGTAATGTCAACCTGGGCGCACATAATCTCACTGTCTATAACGACTCAGCCAATAATTTCGGCGGCGCGATTTACGGTACGGGCGGACTGATCAAAAACGGCGCGGGAACGCTCACCCTCACCGGCAATAACACCTACAGCGGCGGCACGACCGTCACCAACGGAACGCTGGCGGGTAACACCGTTAGTCTGAAAGGCAACATTTTCAACGCCGCCACGGTGGCGTTTACCCAGACGATTGACGGAATTTATACTGGAGTCATGAGCGGCGCTGGCAGTCTGGTCAAGAACGGCGAGGGAACGCTCTCCCTCACCGCCGCGAACACCTACAGCGGCAACACCACCATCGGCGCGGGCGGAACGCTGGAAATCACCGGCACGCTGGGCACCTACATCGGCGGCATCTACACCTACGCCGGAGCCATCACCAACGACGGCGAGTTGATTTTCAATCAGTCCTCCCCAGGTACGCAACAAACGCTGAACAACACCAGCGGCATTACCCTCACCGGCAGCGGCGCGCTGACCCAGAGCGGAAACAGCATGCTGACCTTGAGCGGCACATACGACTACAGCGGCCTCACCACCGTCAGCGGCGGAAAGTTGATTGCGAGCGGCACACATAACGGCAGCGGCGGCACGCTCGTGACAAGCGGCGGAACGCTCAGCATCAGCGCCGACACCAACCTCGGCAGCGGCGAGCGCAAGTTGTCGGGCGGCATTTTGCAACTGACCGGAACCACATACAACACGGGCTGGACGCTCGCAGGGGGAAACAATCGCATTGAAGTCGCAGGAAGTGGCTCCGTCAGCATGAACGACGCGCTTTCCGGCGGGGGAAGTCTGGTCAAAACCGGCGACGGAACCCTGGCCCTTTACAATGACCATACCTACGACGGCAACACCACAGTCAACAAGGGAGTGCTGCAAGTGTATGGCACGCTGGGCGGCGGCACTTATGGCGGTGGGATTAGAATCGAAGACAACACCGAACTGCAGTTCTTCCAAGACACGGCTCAAACGCTGTCCGGCGAAATTTCCGACAGTGCGGGCGGCAGCGGCACCGGCGCTTTGTACAAAGGCGGCACGGGAACGCTGACCCTGACTGGCGCAAATACCTACAGGGGCGACACGGTCGTGGGCGGGGGATTCATCAACTTCAACAACGCGAACGCCTTCGGCGCGGCAGGAGAAATCACCCTCAACGGCGGCGGTCTGCAATGGGCAAACGGCTACGAGGGCGACAGCCCCTCAAACCATGACATTTATCTTGGAGCGTCCGGCGGGACATTCGACACCAACGGTAACAACGTTATATTGGAGAACGATATCTCCGGCACTGGCGGTCTGACCAAAACCGGCACGGGCACGCTGGCTTTGAGCGCCGCGAACCCCTACACCAACTACAGCGGCGATATCCACATCAACGCCGGAACGCTGGAGTTGACCAGCGCCCTGCAACAAAGCAACGTAACGGTAGCGGATACCGCCGGAGCCACCTTCGCCCTGCGCAACGGCACGGTTACGGGCAACGTTACCCTGAGTGGCGGCAACAGCACGCTGAACTCTGCGCACGGCAGCATCATCGGCGACCTCACCACCAACGGCGGCGCGCTGAATTTCTACCTGCCGCCAGACATTATCGCTGGCGACACTCTGCTGCAAGTCGACGGCGCGGCGGACATCGGAGGCAGCAAGGTCAACCTCGTCCTCTACGGCGGCTACAACTTGGACACGCTCGCCGCCACGAACCAAATCACGCTCCTCAACGCCACAAACGGCTTGACTCTCGGCGCGGGCTACACCTCCGGCACAACCCAACTCACCGCGACGGTAGGCGTTGCCTTTACCTACGATTTCGAGCTGACCAATAACGGCAACAACCTCTACGCCACGCTGGACAGCAAGACCCCGCCGCCTTCTCCGCCGCCGCCGGTGACGCCTCCGCCCGTGACCCCACCCGTCAATCCACCCGTGACGCCACCTGTGACGCCGCCCGTCAATCCGCCTGTAACGCCGCCCCCTGGCATCAATCTCAACCCCCAAACCAAGGCATTGTCAGAGGGCTGGTCAAGCGGCCTCGCCTTCCTCACCCAGGGCCATGACTTCATCGTAGACAAGGGCCTGAGCGCCGCCCTCGAGGCCACCCAAACCGGCGTACAAGTCTTCGCCGCCGCCGGAGGCGGACAACAACGCTGGCGCACCGGCTCCCACATCGACGTCGACGGCTACAGCCTGATCGCCGGTGCGGCCATCGCCCGCGCCACCCCTGCGGGCGCACTCACCGCAGGCGCTTTCTTTGAACACGGCGAAGGCGACTACGACAGCCACAACAGCTTCGCCAACGCCGCCAGCGTGCGCGGTAACGGCGATACCGAATACACCGGAGGAGGCGTGCTGGCGCACTTCGCTTTCAACGAATCGAACAGCGGCAAGCTGTATGTGGACGGCAGCGCCCGCATTGGGCGGGTTGAAACCGACTTCGGCAGCGACCTGATCGACGCCTTTGGCCGCAGCGCCGCCTTCAATGCCAAATCCCGCTACCTCAGCAGCCACCTCGGCGCCGGATACCTCCTGCCCGTGACCGCCAGCCAGAAACTCGACCTCTACGGCCAATACCTGTGGAGCCACCAGGACGGCGACACCGTAAAACTCACCACCGGCGAGGCGGTCAAATTCAAGGACGCCAATTCCCGCCGCCTGCGCCTCGGGGCGAAATGGCGTCTGGCGCTGGAACAAAACGCCAGCCTCTACCTCGGCGCGGCGTGGGAACACGAATACGACGGCAAGGCAAAGGCGAGCATCCACGGCTACGCGCTCGACACCCCGAAGCTCAAAGGCGACACCGCCAGCTTCGCCTTCGGCTTCGCCATCAGCCCCACCGCCACCCGGCCCGTGTCGTTCGACTTCGGCATCCAGGGCTACACCGGCCAACGCGAAGGCGTCACCGGGAATGTGAGGGCGGGATATCGGTTCTGAGGAGCGCCGGGAGCGATGGCGAGCCGCCGTCGCTCCCAACAGGCGTAGCACGGACATCCGAGGGTTGGGTTTCAAACCCGGCCTCACCTCTGCCCCTACCGTATCTCCCCCATGTTCGCCCCTATAATGGCATATCAATAATCGCTACCGCCTCCACGACGCCGCCAGCGGCTCGGAATTCACCGACCTGCTGGAGGTCAACACCCTGGAGCTACCCAAGCTGCCGCGAAACACAGACGGCTCAAAGCCCGTCAGATCACAAATTTGGCGGGTTTTTTTCGTTAACTCTCGTATACTTGAGGATGTTTTTGCGGTTGTTTGTGCGGGTGCACATTCCTGAAATGGGAGTTTGGCGTACCCGGTCGTGTTCATGAGAAACGGGACGGAAGGCATGATACGAATCAAACGCGGGCTTGATCTGCCCGTTGTCGGGGTTCCTGTACAGCGCATCGAGGCTGGGCAGGCGGTGAAGCGTGTGGCGCTGGTCGGCGCTGATTACCACGGCATGAAGCCGACGCTGGCGGTGCAGGTGGGCGACAGGGTGAAGCTCGGGCAGGTGCTGTTTGCCGACAAGAAAACGCCGGGGGTGAATTTCACTGCGCCCGGCGCGGGCACGGTCAGCGCCATCCATCGCGGCGCGCAACGGGTGTTCCAGTCAATTGTGATCGACCTCGAAGGCGATGAGGCGGTGAGCTTCGCCCGCTACCCGGATGCGGAACTGGATACGCTCGACGCCGCGCAAGTGCGCGATAACCTGCAACAGTCGGGCTTGTGGACGGCGCTGAGGACGCGCCCCTACAGCAAGACCCCCGCCGTCGATGCCACGCCCCATTCCATTTTCGTCACCGCGATCGACACCCATCCGCTCGCCGCCGAGCCGATGCGGGTGATCGAGTCGCAGCGCGAAGACTTTGTGCGTGGGATCAAGGTGCTGTCGCGCCTCGTCCCCAAAGTGTTCGTCTGCGCCAGCGTGGGCGATGCCGTGCCCGGCGAGGGTTTGCCCGGCGTGACGCGGGAGGACTTCTACGGGCCGCATCCGGCGGGGTTGGTGGGCACCCACATCCATTTTCTTGACCCGGTCGATACCCATAAAACGGTGTGGCACATCGGTTATCAGGACGTGATCGCGGTGGGTAAACTTTTCTCTACCGGGCAGTTGTGGGTAGAGCGGGTGGTGGCGTTGGGCGGGCCGGTCGTGAAAACGCCGCGGCTGCTGCGTGCCCGGTTGGGGGCGAACCTGACTGATCTGACGGACGGCGAATTGCATGCTGGCGACAACCGCGTCATCTCCGGTTCCGTCTTCGGCGGGCGTACCGCCAGCGGCGAAAAGAATGCGCCCTTCGCCTTTTTGGGGCGTTTCCACCAACAGGTTTCCTGTCTGCAAGAAGGGCGCGAGCGCGAGTTGCTGTCTTTTTTACGCGCCGGATTGGACAAGTTTTCTGTATTGAAGGTCTTTGCGGGCAGCCTGTTGCCCGGCAAGCGTTTTCCCTTCTCGACCACCACCCACGGCAGCCCGCGCGCCATTGTGCCGGTGGGCAATTATGAGGCGGTGATGCCGCTGGATATTCTGCCCACGCATTTGCTGCGTTATCTGGTGGCGGGCGATACCGAAATGGCTCAAAAACTGGGCTGTCTGGAACTGGACGAAGAAGACCTCGCCCTGTGTTCCTGTGTTTGCGCGGGCAAGTACGAGTACGGCCCCATTTTGCGCGATGCGCTCACCCGCATCGAGAAGGAGGGTTGATTCATGGGACTGCGACAAATACTCGACCGCGTGGAGCCGCATTTTCAAAAGGGCGGGCGCCTGGAAACGTTCTTCCCGCTCTATGAGGCGACCGACACTTTTCTCTATCGCCCCGCCAGCGTCACGTGCACCACGGCGCATGTGCGTGACGCGATGGATTTGAAACGCATCATGATTATCGTCTGGCTGGCGACGTTTCCGGCGATGTTCGCGGGTATGTGGAACGTGGGCTTTCAGGCGAACAGCGGCTACGCGGCGCACCCGGAATTGCTCCTGGCGGCGCAAAGCGGCTGGGAGGGCTGGCGGCTGACGTTAATTGCGCTCGTCGCAGGCTTCAATCCGGCAAGCCTGTGGGATAACGTGGTGCACGGCGCGGCGTACTTTTTGCCCATTTATCTCGTCACCTTCGCGGTCGGCGGCTTTTGGGAAGTGCTGTTCGCCTGCGTTCGCAAACACGAAGTCAATGAAGGCTTCTTCGTCACCTCCATCCTCTTCGCCCTCATCTTGCCGCCGTCCATCCCGCTGTGGCAGGTGGCGCTGGGCATCAGTTTCGGCATCGTGCTGGGCAAGGAAGTCTTCGGCGGTACGGGTAAAAATTTTCTGAATCCGGCGCTCACCGGACGCGCCTTTTTGTTCTTCGCCTACCCGGCGACGATTTCCGGCGACGCGGTGTGGACGGCGGTCGATGGCATCACCGGCGCAACCCCGCTGGCTGCCGTTGCCGAAGGCGGCGTTGCCGCGCTCACCCATAGCGTAAGCTGGCTGCACGCCTTCCTCGGCGTCATGCCCGGCTCCATCGGCGAAACCAGTACTGTGGCGATTCTGCTGGGCGGCGCGCTCCTGCTGATCACCGGCATCGCCTCGTGGCGCATCGTGCTGGGCGTACTGTTCGGCATGGTCGGCGTGAGCCTCGTCTTCAACGCGATTGGCTCCGCGACCAACCTCATGTTCGCCGTACCCTGGTACTGGCACTTCGTGATGGGCGGTTTTGCGTTTGGCATGATTTTCATGGCGACCGACCCGGTATCCGCCGCCATGACCAATACCGGCAAATGGATATTCGGGGCGTTGATTGGCGTCATGGTCGTGCTGATTCGCGTCGTCAACCCCGCCTTTCCGGAGGGCATGATGCTGGCGATTCTGTTCGCCAACCTCTGCGCCCCCCTCATTGACCATTTCGTGGTTACGGCCAACATCAAGCGGAGGATGGCGCGTCATGTCCAGCAATAAAGAATCCACCGCGCGCACGCTCATCGTGGCGCTTGCCGTGAGTCTGGTCGCCTCGGTGTTCGTCGCCGGTTCAGCCATTTACCTGAAACCCATTCAGGAACAAAACCGCCAACTCGACAAACAACGCAGCATTCTGGCGATTGCGGGCGTGAGCGGCGACAAACTCTCCGCCCAGGAGGTGCGGGATTTTTTCAATGCGCGCATCAAGGCGGAAGTTGTCGATTTAAGCACGGGCGACATCAAGAGCGACCTCGACCCCAACACCTTCGACGCGCTGAAGGCCGCGCGCGACCCGGAAACCTCCGTCCAGCTCGCGGGCAGTGACGACATCGCCCTCATCAAACGCCGCGAGCAATTCACCACGATTTATCGACTGGAAGCCGAAGACGGCACGCTCGAAGCCCTGATTCTGCCCGTGCGCGGCTACGGACTCTGGTCGACCCTGCACGGCTTTCTGGCGTTAGCGCCGGATTTGAACACCGTCATCGGTCTGGGCTTTTACCAACACGCCGAAACCCCCGGCCTGGGCGGCGAAGTCGATAACCCGAAATGGAAGGCAAGCTGGAGCGGCAAAACCCTGTTCGACGCCGACGGCAAACCCAATATCGAAATCGTCAAAGGCGGCGTCAATCCCGCCAGCCCCGACGCAGAGCACCAGATCGACGCGCTGGCGGGCGCGACCTTAACCAGCAAGGGCGTCGACCATCTGTTGCAATTCTGGCTGGGCGAACAGGGCTTTGGCGCCTATCTCGCCAAACTGCGCCCGCAGTTGTCGCCGCAGCCCTCAGCGGAAGGAGCATAAATCATGGCAAAGCAAGCCACCACAAAAGAAGTCCTGCTTGACCCGATTTTCAACAACAACCCGATTACCCTGCAAATCCTGGGCATCTGCTCGGCGCTGGCGGTCACGAGCAACCTCAACACCGCGCTGGTCATGGCGATTGCCCTCACCCTGGTGACGGCGTTCTCCAACCTGTTCATCGCCATGATCAGAAACCAGATTCCCAGTTCCATCCGCATGATTGTGCAAATGGTCATCATCGCCTCGCTGGTCATCGTGGTCGATCAAGTCCTGCGCGCCTACGCCTTTTCCCTTGCCAAACAGCTCTCCGTTTTCGTCGGGCTGATCATCACCAACTGTATCGTCATGGGACGCGCCGAAGCCTTCGCCATGCAAAACCCGCCCCTGCTCTCCTTCTGGGACGGCATCGGCAACGGTCTGGGCTACTCCCTCCTGCTGATTGCCCTGGGCGTCGTCCGCGAACTTTTTGGCGCAGGCAAGTTACTCGGCATCGAAATTCTGCCCCTCGTCAAAGACGGCGGCTGGTACGAACCCAACGGCTTGCTGCTCCTGCCGCCTTCCGCCTTCTTTCTGATCGGTCTCTTTATCTGGGGGCTGCGGATGTGGAAAAAAGACCAGCAGGAACCGGCGCTCTTCAAACTCGCGCCGCAGGTGAAGGAAGATTGACATGAAAACGCTCTTTCTCTCCGCTTATTTTTCAGGTGTGGCAAAGCAGTTCCCCGACTTTGCGGGCGGCGCGCTGGCGGGTAAAAAAGTCGCCTTCATCCCGACGGCAAGCCTGCCCGAAAAGGTCACGTTTTATGTGGAAGCCGACCGGAAGACGCTGGTGAAACTGGGCTTGCAGGTCAATACGCTGGAAATCTCCACCGCCAGCCCCGCTGAAATCGAGCGGGGACTGGATGCCGCCGATTTTATTTTTGTCGAAGGCGGCAACACTTTTTTTCTGTTGCAGGAATTAAAACGTACCGGTGCGGACAAATCCATCCTGCGCCAAATCGAACAAGGCAAGCCGTACATTGGCGCGTCGGCAGGTTCGATGATTCTCGCGCCGGACATCGAATATGTCCGCTTGCTGGATGATGTCGCCGCCGCGCCGCGCCTGAACGGAGATTTTTCCGCGCTCGCGGCGGTGGATTTTTATGTGGTGCCGCATTTCACCAACGCCCCCTTCAAAAAAGCCGCCCAACAAATCGTCAGCGAATACGCGCAACGCCTTGACCTGCGCCCCATCAGCAACCATCAGGCGATTGTGGTCAAGGGGAATCAGGTTGAGGTCGTCGCCGCGCCCACCCGACAACGGAAAAACGCTGCCGCCTCAGCTTTGACGATGTAGAAGAAGGAGATTAACCGTGGAACACCTTTTAAGCCTTTTCGTCCGCGCCGTGTTCATCGAGAACATGGCGCTGGCTTTCTTTTTGGGGATGTGCTCCTTCATTGCCATCTCCAAAAAAATCGACACCGCCATCGGTCTCGGCATCGCGGTCATCGTCGTGCAGACGATTACCCTGCCCGCCAACAACCTCGTCTACACCTACCTGCTGCGCGACGGCGCGCTGGCGTGGGCGGGGCTGCCGAACGTGGATTTGTCCTATTTGAGCTTTCTCACCTTCATCGGCGTCATCGCCGCCATCGTGCAGATTCTGGAAATGCTGCTGGACAAATATGTCCCCGCCCTCTACAACGCCCTGGGCATTTTCCTGCCGCTGATTACCGTGAATTGCGTCATCATGGCGGGTTCCCTGTTCATGCAGGAACGCGACTACAACTTCTCCGAATCCGTCGTGTACGGCATCGGCTCCGGCGCATCATGGGCGCTGGCCATCGCGCTTCTGGCCGGTATCCGCGAAAAACTGAAATACAGCAACGTGCCCGACGGTCTGCAAGGCTTAGGCATTACCTTCATCATCATCGGCTTGATGTCTCTGGGCTTCATGTCCTTTTCCGGCGTGCAACTCTAAGGAGCAACGATGAACACTCAGGAAATCATTCTCGCCATCGGCATGTTCACCGGCATCGTGCTGGCGCTGTCGGTCATTATTCTCGTCGCGCGCTCCTGGCTGGTCAAAAGCGGCGACATCAGCATAGAAATCAACGGCGAACGCACCATCACCACGGCGGCGGGCGGCAAACTCCTGCAAACGCTGGCGGCAAACGGTCTCTTTTTATCGTCCGCCTGCGGCGGCGGCGGCACCTGCGCCCAATGCAAATGCCAGGTCTTTGAAGGCGGTGGCGACATGCTGCCCACCGAAGAACCCAACTTCACCCGCCGTGAAGCCAAAGAAGGCTGGCGACTCTCCTGCCAGACCCCCGTCAAGCAAAACATGAAAATCGCCGTCCCCGAAGAAGTTTTCGGCGTCAAAAAATGGGAATGCACGGTCGAATCCAACCCCAACGTCGCCACCTTCATCAAGGAACTGACCCTGCGCCTGCCCGAAGGCGAACACGTCAACTTCCGCGCCGGCGGCTACGTGCAACTCGAATGCCCGCCGCACACCTTGAATTACAAGGATTTCGACATCCAGCCCGAATACCGGGGCGACTGGGACAAATTCAACATGTGGCGCTACGTCTCCAAAGTTGACGAAGCCACCGTCCGCGCCTACTCGATGGCGAACTACCCGGAAGAAGTCGGCATCGTCAAATTCAACATCCGCGTGGCATCCCCCCCGCCGAACCGTGACGACATCCCCCCCGGCAAAATGTCCTCCTACCTCTTCAACCTGAAAGCGGGCGACAAAATCGTGGTCTACGGCCCCTTCGGCGAATTCTTCGCCCGCGACACGGAAAACGAAATGGTCTTCATCGGCGGCGGCGCAGGCATGGCGCCGATGCGCTCGCACATCTTCGACCAATTAAAACGCCTGAAAACGAAGCGCAAAATCAGCTTCTGGTACGGCGCAAGAAGCGTGCGCGAAGCCTTCTACGTCGAAGAATTCAACCAACTGCAAGCCGACAATCCCAATTTTACGTGGCATCTCGCCCTCTCCGACCCGCAACCCGAAGACAACTGGACCGGCGCAACCGGCTTCATCCACAACGTGCTATATGAAAACTACCTGAAAAACCACCCCGCCCCGGAAGACTGCGAATTCTACATGTGCGGTCCCCCGGTGATGAACGCGGCGGTTATCAAGATGCTGCTGGATTTGGGCGTGGAACGGGAGAATATTTTGTTGGATGATTTTGGGGGGTAGGCGTTGTGCGAGAGGCAACACGCAACCCCCTCAGCCAAGAATCATTTCATTGGCGTAGCTCCTGTTAAAAGGCTGAACAGCGCCATGTACAGCGTTCCGGCAGATTGAAAGTTAAACTTTCACAATCTGCCGGATTAAAACTTGATGCCGCAGGGCGCAGTCTGTCGCCCTGCGGCGCGAAAGGCGCTATCTTCCGGAAGAAGGCTCGTTCGTTTCATCAGGGTCAAGCGTGACAAAAGCAACGATGTGCTTGCCATCGCCGAAGTAGCGCCCTTGACTGCGTGTTTCGATCACGACGCGGCGTTTTTTGCGGTTTTCGGCTTCTTTTGCTTCCTTGTCGGCTTCGCGTCCGCCGAGGTAGTTCATCTTGCCGGGCTTGGGGTGAGGGTCTTTCTTGTCGTACACCCACACCTCACGGGTCAGGACAAGTTCAACGATATCGCCCGCGTGCGGGGCGGCTTTCCGGTGGTTTTCCATGACATGCTCCTAAAAAATGCACGAGTCGCATGCTCCCCTGATGGGAGGCATTCGCAGGCGCCGGAGCAATGTGCTTATGTCATCGGAGTGGAAAACGCATCAAAAAAGACTCAGACTGAGCCGGGACTGAGATCATACACTTGTAGCTCCGGGTTTTGTGTAGCCCACCGGTGATGAACGCGGCAGTTATCAAAACGGGATATATCTTGATCTATCTCATAGGTGTAATATACTGTGGTATATCTATCTTCACGAGAGCAGGCGATGTCTCAAGTTGCAAAATTGTTCATGAATGGTCGCAGCCAGGCGATACGTCTGCCGGTAGCGTTTCGGTTTGATGGCGATGAGGTCTTCATCCGTCAGGATGCAGAAACGGGAGATGTCATCCTGTCGCGCAAGCCGGCATCGCTTGATGACTTCTTTGCGGCTCTTGCCGGGGTTGAGGTGCCAGAGGATTTTTTAAGCCCTGCGGAGCGTGATCAGGGCGAACAAAACCGTGACCCCTTTGAAGGATGGACGGAATGATCCGGTACATGCTGGATACCAACATGGTGAGCCGTCTGGTCAAAATGGATCCGGCTGCCATGGCAAGAGCGAGAGCCGTCCCGGTGACTTCTCTATGTGTTTCCGCCATTACAGAGGGTGAGCTGCTGTTTGGTTTGGCGAAGCGTCCGGATGCTACGCGACTCCGGGCCGCTGTTCGGGAGTTTCTGCGTTGTGTTGATGTGCTGCCGTGGGATGATGATGTAGCAGAGCACTATGCACAAACGCGAGCGGCTCTGGAACTTCAAGGCAAAACATTGGCGCCGCTGGATTTGTTGATCGCAGCCCATGCGGAAAGTTTGGGTGCCGTACTGGTTACGAATGACAAGGCGTTGCGGCTGATGAGCAACTTGCGATTGGAAGACTGGACTGAAACGGGGTGATTTTTGCTGGCACCTTCCGGCAGATTGAAAGTTTGACTTTCAATCTGCCGGAGGCCACCATTGACAGCATCCCGACGCCACCGGAATGCCTCATGATCCCCCGCGCAGCAACCCCTTACCTGCAGCAGCTTGCCCGCGAATTCCGCATCGTCGCCCTCACGGGGCCGCGCCAGTCCGGCAAAACTACCTTGGCGCGAGCCGTTTTTCCGGGGCACGCTTACGTCAATCTGGAAGAGCCGGACATCCGCCAACTCGCAGCGGCCAGCCCGCGTGATTTCTTCGCTCAGTTCCGTGCGCCGCTCATCATTGACGAAGTGCAGCGCGTGCCGGAATTGCTGAGTTATCTGCAAGTCCTCGTCGATCAGGAAAAGCAAAACGGCCAATATATTCTTACCGGCTCACATCAGCCCCGACTCAAGGCCGAAGTCAGCCAGTCGCTGGCAGGCCGCGTTGCGCTTTTGCCGTTGCTCCCTTTTTCCATCGCGGAACTGAGTGCCGTTAACATCACGTGCGACCGTGACGAATACATTTATCGGGGTTTTCTTCCACGGATTTATGATGAGAGCGTTACGCCAACGCTTTTGTACCGTAATTACTACCAGACCTACATCGAACGCGATGTACGTCAGATGGTTAATATCAGTAACCAGCGCGCCTTTGAAGTCTTTGTCAAACTGCTCGCAGGGCGGATCGGACAATTGGTGAATTTCAGTGCCTTGGCGGGTGAAGTTGGCGTCTCCGCGCCTACGCTCTCGACGTGGTTTTCTGCACTGGAAGCAAGTCACCTTGTTTTCCGGCTGCCGCCCTATTTTCGCAACTTCGGCAAACGCCTCGTCAAAACCCCCAAAATCTATTTTACCGATGTTGGTCTCGCCGCCTATTTGCTTGGCATCCGGTCTTCAGAACAGGTTTTTCAGCATCCACAGTTTGGTGGTCTCTTTGAAAACATGGTTGTCCTTGAGGCGTTGAAGGCGCGCTGCAATGCGGGCAAAGACCCCGACCTCTATTTCTTTCGCGATGCGCACGGTCTCGAAGTCGATCTGCTTCTCGCAGAGGGCCAAGGCCTGACACCCATCGAAATCAAGGCTACGCGCACTTTTGCGCCTGAACTCGGCAACAACCTTCAATCATTCTTGAGTCTTGTCGACAATGCGGATAACGCTACCGTTCTCTACGCCGGGGCGCTGAAAACCAGCCTCGGCAATGTCACTTTCCGGAATTTTGCGGAAACGGGGATGCTTGTAGAGAATCCGCTCAATCTAAATTCCCTAAAAAAGATGATTTGACCCCGGACGATGAAACCGTTCTTCCAGCGCCAGATACATCATGCCAACCGTAATGGCATCGTTCATTGCATCATGCCTGGGCAGGGCGGAGATATTCAGTCTTTGCGCCATAGTCTCCCAGCGTAAATCAATATAGGAGCCTGGATACAGGTGTTGTCGCCAATCGTAATAGCGCGAGGAAAGTTCAATTTCCATGTTCGGTAATGGTGCGCCGATGAGGGGCTTGATGTATTTGTTCAGCACGGCGATATCGTATTCCAGATAATAGCCGAGCAATGTCCGCCCGCCGATAAAATCCAGCAGTTTCCGCACGGCACTTGTCGGTGAAAGCCCGGCGCTGACATCAGCCGGGCGCAGTCCGTGGATGCGGACATTATCGCTGTTTGGTGCGGTTTTCGGTTGTACGATGGTTTGAAATGCCGTGCTTGCAGCAATCCGGTTGCCGTCGATTTTTACCGCTGCGATAGACAGTAATTCTGCCTCGGCCACATCAAGCGAAGTTGTTTCACAGTCAATGCTGACCAGTTGTCCATCATCCTGCTCGAAGATGCCCCGATACTGCGGGAGAATACGTCGCTTGCGGAAGGGGGTAAAAATGCGCCACATTTCAAAACCGTCCGAGCTGATAATGCCGCTGGATAAATGTCTTGAAGCGGCGGGTGACTGCCAGCGATTCTTTCAGCGAGTCACGTGCAAGCGACGATAAGGCGCTGGTGTCGACCATATTGTTATGTGCTTTGCCCCAGCGGCGTGCGTCAATGTCGCTGTCAAGGCGTAACTTCATCATGAATGCCAGCGCTCCGGATAAATCTTCAGCAAAGGCGCGGTCTATTTTTCCTTTGTAAACCAGTGCATCCAGACGGGTAAAGGTATTTGCAGGCTCAATGCCGGATTCCAGCGCCAATACCCGTATTCCATGCACAATCGGGAAAATTCCGCCTTTTTTGATGTCGAAATGCACTTCGTCACGGCGATGCAACAATTGCCGCCAGAAATGGTGTTCGGCCTCAAGGTGGTCGAACTGGGAAATCGCTTTGGCAAGCCAGCCCAGCCATTGCGTCTCATCCCGTATCTGCTCGAATAAATACTGTTTGCAGGCGTTCAGCATCCCTGCATCGCCTGCCGCGACTTCTGCATCCAGCCATGCGGCAAGATTCATCCAGGTGTTTTGATCTGGCTGATAAATCCAGTGTTGCAGCCGCGCTTGCCATTCGCGCATTGTGCCGCGCCACGCCGGTTGATTTGCCATCACGCCGCCAGGGCAAAGGGATAGCCGATTTTTAACAAGCCTGCGCAAAATGCCTCTGTCGCCTGCGTAACGGATGCGGGGTCAAGGGATTCATGAAAAATCAGAGCATTGTCCTGATCTGTTTTCAGAATTTGCTCCCCGCGCCCCCCGGAACCGAGCACCAGCAGGCAGCTTTGGGCAAACATCTCCGGTGGCGCGACGAGTTGCCATAGACGCTCCATTAAACGCAAATCAAGCGCCTGTACGAGTCGCGCCAGTTGCGGTGTTTTCATCCCGGTTGAATGCAGTGTGCCAATGGCGGCGTCGATGCTGCGACCGGCTTCAATCAGCCCTTCCAGGTCACTGGCTTTGGCAATCTGTCTGGAAACCAGATGTGAATGGCTGAAAAAGAAAGACAATAAGTCGATTTGCGGCAATACGCCAACCGGAATGCCTCCTTCGGTGACGACGACGCGCTGGATATTTTGCCGTGTCATCAGCAGCAGGGCGCTGAAAATATACTCATCCAGTTCGCAGCAATGCAGCGCGTAGTGTGCCCGTGGGCCGATTGGCGCGTGATGCGGAATTTCTTCAATGATGACATCGCAAAAGTTGCTCATTGTGAAAATCCCGACCCGCTCATGATCGCGCACGAAAATTGCGCGGCAATGATGTTCCCGCATTGCCCGCGCTGCGTCTGCGATGCTGGCTGATGCTTCCAGAAATACCGCCGGACGCACGCCGACTTCGCGGAGGGTGGCGTTAAAAAGCTTCTGCCACTCTGCCTGCCCGCCAGAGCGTACCGATAAGCCCGATTTTTCGGAAATCCGTGTGAAGAAATGTGCGCCGAAATCAGGGTAATTTTCCGCTGCCTTGAGCACTGCTTGACGCGGCAAGGCATACAGCAAGGTTTCTTCATGCGCGACGAAACGGTTTTCAACCCGCCCGGTGAGGAGCGAACGCGAGTCGAAGATGTCCTCTTCCCGATAAACGCCCACAAGCTCATCTGTCGCCATCTCGCCGACGATGCCTTTGGCAACCAGATACAGCGCCTCCACTTTGCGTTCCGGCGAGAGAATTTCTTCTCCGCTGCCAAAAAACAAAATATCGGCTTCTCCCGCCAATTGCTCTTTTCCCGCCGCAGACAACACGTCAAACGGCGGGAAAGACAGGTCGAATCGCGCTCCGCTCATGATGTGTCAGGAAGCCGGTTCAGGCATGGGGCTGTGGGAGCTTGCTTTGGCGGCGCCGATACCGGTTTCTGAGCGGACTGTCTGGTCTTCAAACAGGGCGCGCTCCTGTTCGGCCTGCTTGCTGTGGTCGAGGATGGAAATCAGCCAGATGGAAATGAAGCCGAGCGGCATGGAGAAGATGGCCGGGGAGGCATACGGGAAGGGCGAGCTGCCCGCCGGGTTGCCGAGCGCATCGACCCACACGGCCTCGGAGAGGACGGTCATGATGAGCGCCGAGATCAGGCCGATGAAGCCGCCGATGTACGCGCCGCGCGTGGTGCAGTTTTTCCACAGTATCGAGAGCAACAGCGCCGGAAAGTTGGCCGAAGCGGCGATGGCGAAGGCGAGCGACACCATGAAGGCGACGTTTTGCTTTTCAAACAGGATGCCGAGGATGATCGCCAGAATGCCCAGCCCGACGGTGGTGATGCGCGAGATGAGGAATTCCTTTTGTGGGGAGACTTTGCCTTTTTTGAGCGCCGTCGCGTAGAGGTCGTGCGACACGGCTGATGCACCGGAGAGCGTGAGGCCGGAGACGACGGCGAGAATCGTGGCAAAGGCGACCGCCGACATGAAGCCGAGGAAGAGATTGCCCCCGACCGCGTTCGCCAGATGCACCGCCGCCATATTGATGCCGCCGAGCAGCTTGCCGTCCGCATCCAGGAAGCTCGGATTCTGGCTGACGAAGACAATCGCGCCGAAGCCGATGATGAAGGTCAGGATGTAAAAATAGCCTGTCCAACAGGTCGCCCAGAACACGCTTTTACGCGCTTCCCTGGCATCGGGCACGGTGAAAAATCGCATCAGGATGTGCGGCAAGCCTGCTGTGCCGAACATCAGCGCCATGCCAAAGGAAATCGCGGAGATCGGGTCTTTGATGAAACCGCCCGGCCCCATGATGGCGTTGCTCTCTTTGACGTCGACTGCTGCGCTGAATAGTTTTTCAAGGCTGAAGCCGTGCGCCATCATCACCATAAAGGCCATGAAACTTGCACCCGCCAGCAGCATGACGGCTTTGGTGATTTGCACCCAGGTGGTTGCTGTCATGCCGCCGAAGAGGACGTAGGCCATCATCAGGATGCCGACGATGATTACGGCATAGATGTAATCCAGTCCGAACAGGAGCTTGATCAACTGCCCTGCACCGACCATCTGCGCGATGAGATAGAACGCGACGACGACCAGCGTGCCGGAAGCGGCGAAGATGCGAATAGGCTCCTGGCGGAAACGGTAGGCAATTACATCGGCGAAGGTGAAGCGACCGAGATTGCGCAGCCGTTCGGCGAGCAGAAAGGTGAGGAACGGCCAGCCAACGAGAAAGCCGAGCGAGTAAATCAGCCCGTCAAAGCCGGTCATCATCACCGCTGCCGAGATACCGAGGAATGATGCGGCAGACATGTAATCCCCGGCAATCGCCAGCCCGTTTTGAAAGCCGGTAATGCCGCCCCCGGCGGTGTAGAAATCGGCCACCGAACGGGTGCGCGAGGCGGCCCATTTGGTAATCCACATCGTCAGGCCAACGAAGACCGCGAACATGGTGATCGCTGTCCAGTTGGTCGGCTGCTTTTGCGTTTCGCCAATGACTTCTGTTGCCAATGCGCTGTGCGAGAGGGTTGCCAGGGCGAACAGCAATAGCCCGCGAGGGATAAAGCTCAAAGAATGCGTGTTCATGCTTTGGCCTCCTTCTCCAGGATGTTGCGGGTCATCGCGTCATATTTCGTATTGGCACGATGGACATAAATCCCGGTTGTTATAATCGAGAAGAGAATGATGCCGAATCCCACAGGTATTCCCAGCGAGGTGGTCATTCCTTCCCCGAGCGGCGTCGCCAGGAAGGGCTTGTTGAAAGCAATGAGCATAATGAAGCCGTAGTAGACGATGCAAAGCAGCAAGGTCGACCACCAGCCGAAAGCGCTACGCTCCCGTACCAGTGACTGATATTCATCATTGCTCATGATGCGTAGAGACAACGGCGTTGTCATGAGTTTCTCCTCCTCTGTCTGGTTATTTGTGGAGCCTCTTGTGGGACTCCATCTTTGTGCTTTTTTACGCTACTTATGTGGCGTAAAAAGCAGTGAGCAATATTCACATATGATGGATATATCATCCATTCATTGCGCTACCCACAAATGAATGCTAATTGACGTGAGCCGTTTTTGCAAGTCATGACATTACGTAAAAGATTGTTTCGGTGATCGACAGAATGGCAGGGGATGCGTTTTTCGGGGGCAAGCCTATTAATCCAAAATGTGCAATTTCGTCGGGGGGCCGGGGTATGACATCCGGCCTGTCCCGACGTTATTTGCTCAAGCGGTAGGCCAGCAGCCCCACCCATTCATGCAGTGCATACCAGCCGGCGGCGGCGGAGCCGGAGCTGGGCAGGGCGGGCAAGACATCGTCGTTGCGCCTGCTCATCCAGGCCGTCGGGGCGGCGGCAACCTGGATGCCTTCGGCTTCGAATTCCTGTTGCGCCCGCTCCATGTGGGCGGCGTGGGTGACAAGGATGATATGGTTGATGTTGATGGCGCGCAGGCGTTCCGCGCTGTAGCGGGCGTTCTGGCGGGTGTCGAGGGATTTGTCTTCCACCCATTTGACCGCGACATTAAAATCTTCTTCCAGCGTGGTTTTCATCAGGCGGGCTTCCGCGATGCCCCCGCCGGGTGCGCCGCCGCTGACCAGTATCGGCAGGCTCGTACTGCGGGCCAGACGTGCGCCGTAACGCAGGCGTTCGAGGGTGTAACGATTGACGGTGTCGCCGCCGTATTCGGGGGCGTTGGCGGTGCGTCCTCCGCCCAGAATCACGATCGCCTGCGCGTCTGCGGCGCTGGCCAGTTGCAGCGGAGCGGCGGGTTCGAGCGGGGCGAGCATGCCGTTGACCACAGGGGGGCTGATCGAGGCGAGGCCGATGGCAAACCCCAGCCAGGCGAGGAGGTAGCCCCCGCGCCAGCGTCGTTTGATGAAGATGAGACCGACAAAAAGGAGGACAAAAGGCAGGAGCGGCGGCAGCACCAGCGCCGAGGTCAGTTTCTTCAACCAGAAGAGGAAAAGGGGCCAGGTCAGTTCCATGCTGTTTGTCCTGAAGGAAGGCGGCAGTATTATCAACGTAATTTAGCTCACTGGGCGCAAGCGCATGGATGTGATTTTGCTGGTTCACCGTGGTGCGGTGGTGTGTCCTCTCAAGACGGGAGCGCTTTGACATGCGACAAGTGCTGTGGCTCCTGATTGTGACATTGCTGGTTTTTGGCGTCTGGCAGTTTTTTCTCGCCTTGCGTGCGGGACGTGCGCCCAAGCCTGCCGCAAGTACGAATGCTGACAAGAGCGCGGGGATCGCGCGCGAACGGATGTCGCCAGCCCCGGGGCCGGATTTGCAGCCGGGTTTGGGGCCGGGGTTGCGTCCGGGGTTGCGTCCTTTGAGCCGGGGGGCGGAGAGTGCGCTGTCGCGTGCCGAGCCGGTGGTGTCGCCGCCGTCGGGCGAGGTGTTCAAGATCGAGCTGGAAGTGCAGGGGCTGCGGCGGGAAGTGGGCGCGCTGCGGACGACGGTCGAGCGCCAGCAGGGCGAGATCACCGAACTGCGTACCGAGCTGCGCACCGAACTGGGAAAGTACGCGGCGCAAGCGCAATCGGGGGGGAATGAGACCGTCCCCGGCGCTTCGCCTGAATATGGTGAGGCGCTGGCATTGGCGCGGCGCGGGCTGGCGGTGGATGAGATTGCGGCGCGCTGCGACATCACCCGCGCCGAAGCGGAATTGGTGGTGTCGCTCGCGGCGGGTGGACAGCGGCCCGGTAAACAAGGGGATTTGTTGTGAAAGGTCTAAAATTCAACACCGTGAATCCGCGTCGGCAGGCGCTGGTGCGTGCAGGGGGCGCAGTGGCGGTGGCGCTGGTGTTGTTGCTGGTTGCGTTGTGGTTCGAGGCGCGCCCGCAAACTTCCGGTGCTGAATCTGCCGTCACCGAAGTGGTGACACTGCCGCCACCGGCTCCGGCGGCTGAAGCGGTGGCTGCGGCGCCGGAAGCGACAGCGGAGGCCGCAGTGGCGGAGACGCCGCCAGAGGCGGCGGTGGAAGCGCCCCCCAAGCCGGTGCTGGCTGATGGCTACATGGTGCAGTTGGGAGTGTTCGGCGCGATGGACAATGCTGAAACGCTGCGCAAGAATGTCGCAGCGCGTAATTTGCCCGTTCGGATTGAGTCCAGGGTGGTGGTGGGGCCTTTCAACGACAAGGCCGAAGCCGAAGCCATGCGGGAGCAGCTCCGTCGTGAGAGTGTCGCGGAAGGCATCGTGGTGCCGCCGCGCAATGTGTCAGTAGCGGCGTCGCCTGCGGTAACGGGCGCGCCGGCGAAAGCAACAGTGGCAAAAAAGCCTGCCAAGGCGCAGAAAAAACGGCAGGAAAAAGGCCCCGTCCGCGGACGGGCTGGTTGATTGTTGAAGGAGTTGGGTAATGAAAATCGAAAGTCCGGTACTGGGTGCGATGGAAGTCTCTGACGATAAAGTGATCGAATTTCCGGCAGGTTTGCCGGGGTTCGAAGCGAGTCATCGTTTTGTGCTGGTGCATGAGGAGGACGGCGATGCCAATGTGTTTTTGCTCCAGAGCGTTGATAATCCGGGGCTGGCGTTCTCGCTGACCGGCCCGGAGCAGCTCGGCATCACCTATGAGTTCCCGCTCTCCGACGCGGAGGTGGCGTCGCTGAAGCTCTCCAAACCTGAAGATGCGGTGGTTGCGGTCATTATCCGCAAGGATAACGAGGCTCCGTCCAACGCCGGCCTGCGCGCCAACTTCATGGCCCCGCTGGTGATCAACGTCGGCGCCAGGCGCGGTTTGCAGAAGGTGATCGAAAAAGGCGGCTGCGACATCATCTTGCGGGTGCGCGGCTGATCTGCTCACACCTTGTTCATGTTCGGGCGGGCGCGTGGTTTGCGCGCCCGCCGCAATTTTCGGGAAACCCCCCGCATGAGTCGTGAAATTATTTCCACCCCCCAGGCCCCTGCCGCCATCGGCACTTATTCCCAGGCGGTCAAGGCGGGCAATAGCGTTTATCTGTCCGGCCAGATCGGCCTTGACCCGGTGTCGGGCAATCTGGTCGAGGGTTTTGAGGCCCAGGCGGTGCGCGTGTTTGAAAACCTGAAGGCAGTGACCGAGGCTGCGGGCGGCACACTGGCTGCGGCGGTGCGGGTGACGATTTATCTCGTCGATCTGGGCAATTTCGCCAAGGTCAATGAGATCATGGCGCGCTATTTTTCCGAACCTTATCCGGCGCGGGCTGCGGTAGGGGTCAAGGAATTGCCCAAAGGCGCGTTGGTCGAAGCCGACCTCATCCTTGTTCTGGACTAAGGGACAGGGGAGCGTCCGGCGGTGCGCGGCTGGCCGGAGGCGGGAAGTCGGGTGGGCAAGCTCCTGGCCCGGCTCGATATCCATCGCCCGGAAGATCTCATCGTCCATCTGCCGCTGCGTTACGAGGATGAGACCCGGCTGACGCCAATCGCCGACTTGCTGCCGGGGGTTGCCGCGCAGGTCGAAGCCGAGGTCGTTACGTGTGAAGTCGTGGCCCATGCGCGGCGCCAGTTGCTGGCCCGGCTGCGCGATGACGCCGCACACATCCTGCTCGTGCGCTGGCTCAATTTCTATCCGTCCCTGCAAAAACAGCTTGCGCCGGGACGACGGGTGCGCGTGTTCGGCGAGGCGCGAGGCGGCTTTCTCGGTACTGAAATGGTGCATCCACGCCTGCAAATGGTGGAGGAAGGCGCGCCCTTGCCGCAGGCTTTGACCCCGGTCTACCCGACTACCGCCGGGTTGGGGCAGGCGAGCTTGCGCCATCTGGTGGAGATCGCGTTGGCAAGCGTGGCGCTGGATGATCCCCTGCCAGCGGCGATTTGCCGGCGGCTGGGCTTCCCCGCGTTTGACGAGGCGATCCGTTACCTGCATCACCCGCCTCCCGACGCCGACGCGCAAGCGCTGGCGGACAAGGCGCATCCGGCGTGGCAGCGGGTCAAGTTTGAGGAATTGCTGGTGCAGCAATTGTCGCTGCGCCGCGCCTACAACGCCCGCCGCGCACAGGCGGCGGTGAGCCTGCCGCCGCGCCATACGCTGCTGCGTGCGCTGCTGGATCACCTGCCGTTTGATCTCACGGCGGCGCAGAGACGTGTAACAAACGAGATCGCCGCCGATCTCGCCGCGCCGCATCCCATGCAACGCTTGTTACAAGGCGATGTCGGCAGCGGCAAAACCATCGTCGCCGCCTGCGCCATGTTGCAGGCGGCAGAAAACGGCTGTCAGGCCGCGCTGATGGCCCCGACCGAGATCCTCGCCGAGCAGCACTACCGCAAACTCAGCGCATGGTTTGCCCCGCTCGGCATCGACATCGCCTGGCTCTCGGGCAGCCGCAAAAAGCGCGCGCGCGAGGCAGAACTGGCACGCCTGCAAAGCGGGGAATGCCTGCTCGCCGTCGGCACCCTGGCACTGATCGAAGACCCGGTGAGCCTGCCCCGGCTGGCGCTGGCGGTCATCGACGAGCAACACCGTTTCGGCGTGCGACAACGCTTCGCCCTGCGCGAAAAGAACGCCGCCGGGCAGCGTCCGCACATGCTGATGATGTCGGCCACCCCCATCCCGCGCACACTGGCGATGACCCACTACGCCGACCTCGACATCTCCGTCCTCGACGAACTGCCGCCCGGGCGCACCCCCATCCACACCCGGCTGGTGTCCGCCGCCCGCCGCGAGGAGATCATCGCCCGCCTGCACGCCGCCTGCCTCGACGGTTGTCAGGCGTACTGGGTGTGCCCGCTGATTGAAGAATCGGAAACCTTGCAGCTGAAAACGGCGGTCGAGACCTGGGAGACCTTGTGCGCGGCCCTGCCGGAGCTGCGCATCGGCCTGATCCACAGCCGCCTCAAGGCCGACGAAAAAGCCGCGACGATGGCCGCCTTCGCGGGCGGCGAACTGCATGTGCTGGTCGCCACTACCGTGATTGAAGTGGGCGTAGACGTGCCCCGCGCCAGCCTGATGGTGATCGAGCACGCCGAGCGCTTCGGCCTCGCGCAGTTGCACCAGTTGCGCGGGCGGGTCGGGCGCGGCGCGGCGCAGTCAGCGTGCGTGCTGATCTACGAGCCGCCGCTGTCAGCGATGGCGCGTGCGCGGCTCAAGGTGATCTACGAGCAGACCGACGGTTTTGCCATTGCCCGGGAAGACCTGCGCATCCGCGGGCCGGGCGAGTTTGTCGGCGCACGGCAGAGCGGGCTGCCTTTGCTGCGCTATGCCGATCTGGAGCTGGATGCAGACATGATCGACCAGGCGCGGGAGTCGGCGGAGGAATTGCTCGCCACCGCGCCGGAGGCGGTTGAAGAGCTGATGGCGAGGTGGCTGGGCGGGCGGGAAGGGTTGTTGCGTGCGTAGCGGCATCCCTTCGTGCCCGATCCGGTAGAATTACGCCTTGCAAGCCCCGAAGCAGAGAAAATCCAACAATGAACATTGTCGCCCGTCTGCCGCTCTATGCCCGGCTCATCCGCATCGACACGCTCGACAAACAGGTCGGCACCATGTTGCTTTTGTGGCCCACCATGTGGGCCTTGTGGCTTGCCGCCGGGGGCTTGCCGCCTCTGCATCTGGTGCTGATTTTTGCCCTGGGCAGTTTTCTGATGCATTCCGCCGGATGCGTCGTCAACGACTACGCTGACCGCGATTTTGATGGCCATGTCGAGCGCACCCGCTCGCGCCCCTTCGCCACCGGCGCGGTCAGCGTGCGTGAGGGCGTGCTGGTGACGGTGGGCTTGCTGCTGCTCGCGTTTCTGCTGCTCCTGCCGCTCGACCGGCTGGTGTTCCGGCTGGCGCTGGTCGCGCTTTTTCTCGCGGGCAGCTATCCGTTCACCAAGCGTTTTCTGCCTGTGCCGCAGGCGTATCTGGGCCTGGCCTACAGCTTTGGCGTGCCGATGGGCTTTGCCGCCGTGCTCGGCACGGTGCCTGTGCTGGCCTGGGTGCTGCTGGTGGCGACGGCCTTCTGGGTGGTGGCTTTTGACACGGAATACGCCATGGTCGACCGCGAGGACGATCTCCGCCTCGGTCGCATCCAGACCTCCGCCATCACCTTTGGGCGCTTTGAAGTGCTGGCGGTCATGCTCTGCTACGCGGCCTCTTTCGCCCTGATCACCGTGGTAGGGCTGCTCTCCGGGCGCGGTTGGGTGTTCCTCGCCGGGATGGCCGTCGCCGTGGCGCTGGCGATTTATCACTACACACTGATCCGTACCCGCGAGCGCGCACCTTGCTGGCGGGCGTTTGTGCATAACAACTGGGTGGGCGCGGCGATCTTTGCCGGACTCTCGCTCGATTACCTCGTGCGAGGCTGAAAAGCAATAACCGTGAATTTTCTGAGTTCCCTGCAAACCGCGTGGCGCGAGCGTAACAGCCTGCTCTGTGTCGGCCTCGACCCTGACCCGGCCCGCTTCCCGCCCGCGCTGGCGGGGCAGCCGCAGGCGGTTTTCGCCTTCTGCCGCGACATTGTGGATGCCACCGCCGACCTCGTCTGCGCCTTCAAGCCGCAGATTGCCTACTTTGCGGCGCTGCGGGCGGAAGACCAACTGGAAGCGCTGATCGAACACATCCACACCCGCCACCCCGGCATCCCGGTCATCCTCGACGCCAAGCGGGGCGACATCGGCAGCACCGCCGGGAAGTACGCCGAAGAAGCCTTCGCGCGCTTCCGGGCTGATGCGGTGACGGTCAATCCCTATATGGGGCGCGATTCGGTTGAGCCTTATCTGGCCTGGGACGGCAAGGGCGTGATCCTGCTCTGCCGCACCTCCAACCCGGGCGGCTCGGATCTGCAATTTCTCGATGTCGGCGGCGAAAAGCTTTTTGAACACGTCGCCCGACTGGTGGCGACCGAGTGGAACAAGGGCAGCGGCAATTGCGCGCTGGTGGTGGGGGCGACCTTCCCTGCTGAAATCGCCCGCGTGCGTGCGCTCGTCGGCGACATGCCGCTGCTCGTGCCCGGCATCGGCGCGCAGGGGGGCGACATTGCCGCCACCGTCGCCGCCGGGCAGACTGCCGATGGCTATGGCCTGATGATCAACGCCTCGCGGGCCATCCTCTACGCCGGTGCGGGCGACGACTTCGCCGCCGCCGCACGGCAGGCGGCCCGTGCCACCCGCGATGCGATCAACGCTTGCCGGGCTGGCGCACGGCCCTGAGCGATTGCGCCGCCCTGCTCAGTCCTGCGGCTCATCCTGGAGGGGAGTGGTCGGGGTGGTCGGGGACGTGGGGCTGGCGGGCGCGGGAGGATGGGGAGCGGGCGTGACCGTGGCGCCTGCTCCGGCCCAGATCCATTCGATGAGCGCATCCTGGGCGGCACGGGCGTTCTGGGCTTCGGGGTGGTTGATCAGCATCACGACCACGTGGCGTTTGCCGTGGCGGTCGAGGACATAACCGGCGATGGCCTTGACCCCATTGACCGTGCCGGTCTTGAGGTGGGCGTAGCCACGGGCGGGGCTGTCGGTCAGGCGCTTGTGGGTGGTGCCGTCGCGCCCGACGATGGGCAGCGAGGCGATGAATTCCGGCATCCACGGTCGCCGCCAGGCCACGAGCAACAGGGTGCCGAGACTGTCGGCGCGGATGCGGGCACGGCGCGAGAGACCGGCGCCGTTTTCGATCACGAAGCCATCGAGCTTGATGCCGGCAGGGCCGAGCAGACGGTGGGTCGTCTGAATGCCGGCTGCCACCATGTCGGCGGGCGGGGGGTGGGGGTGGGTGCGGCCCAGATTGGCCAGCAACTGGCGGGCGATGACGTTGTTCGACCATTTGTTCATGTCGCGCACGATCTCGCCGAGGGGCGTGGAGGTGTCGCTGAGCAAGGTCGTGGTGTTCGCCGGAACCTTGCCGTTGCGCACTTTGCCGCGTACCGTCCCCCCCAGCTCCTGCCATAGCCCACGCACCAGCGCCAGACCGAAATCGGGCGGCAAGAGCGGTGCAGCGCCCCAGGTTTTGGGGCCGCAACTCGCCGGCAGGGTGCCGCTCAACACCAGCCGCAGGCCTTCGAGTTTGGCGGCGAGATTGTGGTACCAGGTATTGCACGCGCCGCCCGAGGTGAGGATGCGGTTGTCGATGGCGATGCCATACAGCGTTGGTTCGGCCACGACCTGCACCGGTTCCTGCGCGCGCTGGGCAGGGAACAGGCCCAGTTCAAGGGTATTGAAATTCATCAACAGACCGTCGGGCCCGGTGTTGTAGGGACGCAAACCCTGGCCGTCGAAGGCGTCGGGATTGTGCGGCGGCAGGATGAGCGCGGAGTGGTCGAGGACGATGTCGCCGTTGATGGTGTGAAGCCCGAGCCCGCGTAAACGGTGGAGCAGACGCCACATCCGCGTGTAAGAGAGCACAGGGTCGCCATCGCCGATCAGGTAGAGATCGCCGTCGAGCACCCCGTCACGGATGGGAGCGACGCTGGCGAGGCGTGTGTTCCAGATCCGGGCCGGGCCAAACTGTTCGAGCGCGGCAAAGGTGGTGACGAGTTTCATGACCGAGGCCGGATTCATCGGCTGCCCGGCATTGAGTGACAGCGTGGGCTGGAGGGCGTCGACCGGCTGCACCCAGATGGCCGCCGCGTCCGGCGGGATGCGCACCTTCACCAGCGCGGCACGCACCGGGGGCGGCAGTTCGCCGATCTGGGCGGCCTGCGCAGGGGCGAGCGCCAGCGTCAGGAGAGCGGGCAGGAGCGCGAGGAAATGGCGCAGGCGTCGTGACATGCCCGATCAGTTCAAAACCTGTTCCAGCGCGAACAGGGACTCGATCGTCTCCCGTTGGCGCACGAGATGCACCGCCGCGCCATCGACGATGAGCTCGGCCGCACGCGGGCGGGTGTTGTAATTTGAACTCATGCTCATGCCATAGGCGCCGGCGGAGAGCAGGGCGAGCAGGTCGCCTTCGGCCACGGCAAGCTCACGGGCACGGGCGAGGAAATCGCCACTTTCGCAGATCGGGCCGACGATGTCGTATTTTTGCAACTGCAGATCGCGTGTGGTGACGGCGACGGCGTCGTGCCAGGCGTCGTAGAGCGCGGGGCGGGCGAGGTCGTTCATTGCCGCGTCGACGATGGCGAAGTTTTTTTCGGCGCCGGGTTTCAGGTATTCGATCCGGGTGAGCAGCAGACCGGCGTTGCCGGTCAGCGAACGTCCCGGCTCGAAGCACAATTCTTCGTGGCGGCCCTCGAACAGTTGCAGCAAAGGGGCGAGGTAGTCCGCGACCGTGGGCGGGGTTTCGTCCCGATAGCGGATGCCCAGCCCGCCGCCCAGGTCGATGTGGTCGAGACGGATGCCCGCCGCAGCGAGCTGATCGACGAGGCGCAGCACCAGCGTGGCCGCTTCGACGACGGGGGCGCCATCGAGCAGTTGCGAGCCGATGTGGCAGGCAATGCCGCGGATGCTCAGATGGGGCAGGGTGGCGGCGCGCTGGTAGAGGGCGAAGGCATCAGCAAAGGCGACGCCGAATTTGTTGTTTTTCAGCCCGGTGGAGATGTAGGGGTGGGTCTTGGGGTCGACGTCCGGGTTGACCCGCAGCGCAATGGGCGCTCGTTGGCCCAATTGACCGGCGATTTCATTGAGCCGGTCGAGCTCGGCGGCGGATTCGACATTGAAGCAACGGATGCCGACGATGAGCGCCTGGCGTATCTCGGCGCGGGTCTTGCCTACGCCGGAAAAGACGATGCGTCCGGCATCACCGCCTGCGGCGAGCACGCGCGCCAGCTCACCGCCCGAGACGATGTCGAAACCCGCGCCCAGTCTGGCGAAGATCGACAGCACGCCGAGGTTGGAGTTGGCCTTGACCGCGCAGCACACCAGCGCCGGGCGTGCGCCGAGGGCGTGGCGGTAGGACTCGAACGCAGCGGTGAGCGCCGCCCGCGAATAAACGTAGGTCGGGGTGCCAAACTGCGCCGCAATATCGGCGAGGGCAAGGTCTTCGAGCATCAGCCCGGAGGGGCTGCGGTGCAAGGTGGGCAGGGGGAAGGCTTCAGTCATTGGCGACAGGGGCGGGGGCGGCGACGGCAGAATTGTTATGATGCCCGTCCGCAGGGGCGGGTGCGGTGGACTGGGTCGGGGGCAACAGTAGTGGCCCTTTGATGCCACAACCGGTGAGCAGAACGGCGCTGACGAACGCCGTTACAGGAATCAGTGCGCGCATGGACGTCATTTCCGGTAAAGGACAGGATGCTATCAGAAGGAAGAGGGATGGATGAAGCAAGCTTTGTAAGTCTGGCAGAGGCCGAATGGCGTCGGATCGAGGGCGCGCTGGAACGCTGCGGGCTGGATCTCGATCTGGAACCCAAGGCCGATGGCGTGCTGGAGGTCGGTTTTGCCGATGGCAGCAAAGTCATCATCAATCGTCACCTCGCGGCACGGGAGATTTGGGTCGCGGCGCGCTCCGGGGGCATGCACTTCAGCCCTGACGGCGATGGGCGCTGGATTGCGCGTCGGGATGGCGCCGAGCTTTATGCCGCGCTCTCCCGCGTGCTCGGTGAGCAGGCGGGAGAAGCGGTGACGCTGGTGGCGTGAGCATGAGGGCGTGGCGCTCACGGCCTCAGGGGCCGCAGGGGCGGCAGGATGCGCTCTTCGACCGGCGCCGGGGTAAGCGGGGCGGGGAGTGCGGGAGGTAACGGCGGCTGCGGTGCGTCGCGGTGGTCGCCTGCGGCACCGGGGAGGAGGAAAGGATCGAGCACGTAGTCTTCGGGAAGCTCCGGGGGCTCGTTTTCGGCGTAGTAGAAATCCTGACGGCCACTTTCGTCAGCAACCGGGGCGCTTTTGATGCCGGGCGGGCGGGGCAGTGCACGTTCGGGCAAGCCGTTGAGGGTCGGGCGCATGTAGTTGATCCAGGTAGGCAGCGAGGCGCTGCTGCCGGTTTCCCCGCGCCCCATGTTGTGTGGCCGGGAAAATCCTGTCCACACCACCGCGACGATGTCGGGGGTGTAACCGCAAAACCAGGCGTCGACATAATCGTTGGTGGTGCCTGTCTTGCCGGCGATGTCGCTGCGGTTGAGCACACGGGAGCGGGCGGCGGTGCCACGGCGGGTAACATCCTGAAGCATCGTGTTCATGATCCAGGCGTTGCGCGGGTCGATGACCCGAGGCGCGCTCTCGCCCGCAAACGGCGGGTCGGCGCGGGCAATGACCTGATCGGTGTTGTCGCGGATTTCCTTGATCACGTAAGGGGTAATCCGGTAGCCGCCATTGGCGAACACGGCATAAGCCGTGGCCATCTCCCACGGCGTCACCGACCCCGCGCCCAGCGCCATGGTCAGGTAGGGGGGATGACTGGCGCTGTCAAAGCCGAAGCGACCGATGTAATCCTGCACATAGGCGGGGGTAATGCGCTCCAGCACCCGTACCGCGACGACGTTTTTCGACTTTGCGAGCGCATCGCGCATCGTCATCCAGCCATCGAATTTGCCGTCGGAATTATGCGGCGACCAGGTTTTGCTGCCCGTGACCCCGGCGGGATAGGTGAGCGGCTCATCGGGGAGCAACAGGCCGGGGGCCAGCCCTTTTTCCAGGCTGGCCGAGTAGATGAACGGCTTGAAGCTCGAGCCGGGCTGGCGTTGGGCCTGGGTGACGTGGTTGAACTTGTTGAGATTGAAGTCAAATCCGCCCACCAGCGCCCGTACCTCGCCGTTTTGCGCGTCGATGGAGAGCAGCGCGGATTGGACATCGGGCAACTGGGTCAGCGCCCAGCCCTTGTCGCCATCGTTGCGGATGCGGACGACGGCGCCGCGACGGATGCGGCGGGTCTGGGGCGCGGTTTCGCTGAGCATTGGCGTAGCGAATTTGAGTCCATCGCCACTGATGCGTATGGTTTGACCATTGCGATAGACCTCGACGGCGGGGGGCGCAGTCCTGACATTGAGCACGACCGCCGCGTACAGATCACCAAAATCTCCCACTTCGGCGATGGTGTCGGCGATGACTTCGTCACGGGTGGCGTCATCGGGCAGGGTGATGAAGCGCTCCGGCCCGCGATAGCCGTGGCGGCGGTCGTAATCCATCACGCCCCGGCGCAGGGCTTCATACGCCGCCTCCTGTTCATCGCGGTGGATGGTGGTGATGATCGTGATCCCGAGCTCGTAAGCCTGATCGCCGAACTTGTCGACGGCAATCTGACGCGCCATTTCCGCCACATAGTCGGCATGCACCGGATTGGTGATTTCGGGGGCGCGCGCAGCGCTGCCGCCCGTGGTGGTCAAGGGCTCGGTGAGCGCCTGCTGGTACAGGGCGTCATTGATGAAGCCGGCCTCCACCATGCGGCGCAAAACGTAGCGCTGGCGCTGCTGCGCCCGGGCCGGGTTGGTGATCGGATTGATTTTGGACGGCGCCTGGGGCAGGCCCGCGAGCATCGCCGCTTCCGCCAGGGTGAGTTCGCCAAGCTGTTTGCCAAAATAAGTCTGGGCCGCGACGGCGAAACCGTAAGCGCGCTGGCCGAGGAAAATCTGGTTGATGTAGAGCTCGAAGATCTGATCCTTGCTCAGATTCTGCTCGATCTTGAACGACAGCAGGATTTCGTAGAGCTTGCGGTTGTAGCTCTTCTCCCGGGTCAGGAAAAAGTTGCGCGCCACCTGCATGGTGATCGTTGAGGCGCCCTGGCTGTGACCGCCACTTCTGAAATTCGCCAGCGCGGCGCGGGTGAGACCGACCGGATCAACCCCCATGTGCGCGTAAAAATGCTCATCTTCCGCTGCGAGGATGGCTTGCCTGAGGGTCTCGGGAACCTCCTGGATTTTGACCAGGGAGCGCCTTTCCTCGCCGAATTCGCTGATCAGGTAGCCGTCTGCGGTGTAGACCCGCAAGGGGATGCGGGGCTGGTAGTCGGTCAAGGCTTCGAGCGAGGGCAGCTTGGGCCAGGCCAGAAAAGCAATGGCTGCGGCGGTCGCCATCGTGAGTGCCGCCAGCGCTGCCAGCGCCACCAGTGGATAAAAAACCCAGCGCATCTTGTGCTCGCAGGAGTAGAGTGGGGCCGCCATTATAGTGGCGAATGCCTGGCAAGCCAGGGTTTGCCCTTGGGCGGGGGGGCGAAAAACGAGGCTTTTTGATGCAAATTGCTTTACAGATTCGATGCTTGTTGCTACGATCTCAGAGCCTTATTCAGGTTTGTCGCCTAACATGAAGAAATTTAAGGGTTTTCTTTGTGATTGATATCTCACTTCTCAGTTCCAGGTCGCGTCAGCTCGCCGGGCTCGATATCTCCTCATCATCAGTCAAGCTGGTGGAGTTGAGCGCAAACGACCGCGGGGGGCTACGCATCGAGCGCTACGTTATCGAGCTGCTCCCGCGTGATGCCGTGGTAGACGGTGACATTGCCAACTTCGACGGGGTGGCCGACGGCATCCGACGAGCGTTGCGACGATTCGGGAGCAATCCCAAAAATGTTGCGGTGGCTTTGCCGGTAACATTCGTCAGCACCAAAAAGATCGTCATGCCCGATGGCCTGCGTGAGCTGGACATGGAGTTGCAGGTCGAGTCCGAAGCGGCCCAGTACATTCCGTTTGCGCTCGACGAGGTCAACATCGACTTTCAGGTCATTGGCCCGGCCGGCACGCCGGGTGACATCGAAGTGCTGGTTGCAGCCGCACGCAAGGACAAGGTTGAAGACCGTATCGGCGTGGCCGAAGCTGCCGGGCTGAAAGTGGCAGTGGTCGATGTCGAATCTTTTGCGATCGAAGCCGCGTTTGAACTCGTCGTCGAACAACTGCCCAACAGCGCCCGCGGCAAACTTGTGGGGCTGGTCAATATCGGCGCAAGCTCGACAACCTTCACCGTGCTGCGTGACGGACAGCGGCTTTATTCGCGCGAACAGCAGTTCGGTGGCAACCAGCTGACCCAGGACATCGCCCGCCAGTTCGGGATGAGCACGGAAGAGGCGGAAAGCGCCAAACGCGGCGACAACCTGCCACCGGAATATTCCGATCTGTTGCGTCCGTTCATGGATAGCGTCGCGCTTGAAGTGTCGCGGGCACTGCAGTTCTTCTTCACCTCCACCCAGTACAACGCAGTCGACTATCTGGTTCTGGCCGGAGGGTGCGCGGTGATTCCGGGCTTGGCGGAAATTGTTGGAGGACGAACCCAGGTGCAGACAATCGTGGCCAACCCGTTCTCGGACATGGCTCAGTCGTCGAAGCTGGCCTCGAAAAAATTGCAGGCTGAAGCGCCATCGCTGATGGCGGCGTGTGGTCTGGCACTGAGGAGATTCGACGAATGATTCGAGTCAATCTACTCCCTCACCGGGAAGAAAAACGCAAGGCACGGCGGCAACAATTTACCGTGTTTGCCGCCGCTGCGGCTATCGCCGGTATTGCGGTGGTGTTGGTGGTTCATCTGTTTAACGCAGGGCTGATCAGCACCCAGGAAGAGCGCAACCGCGTTTTTAAGGACGAGATTACCAAGCTCGACAAGGAAATCGCCGAGATCAAGGAACTGCGTGACAGGATCGACGATCTGCTTGCACGCAAGAAGGTGATCGAGAACTTGCAGGCTAATCGTGCGGACTCGGTTCATCTTTTCAACGAACTGGTGAGCGCCACGCCGACCGGGGTGTATCTGACCTCGATCAAGCAAAATGGTCTCTTGATCGTGCTCGGTGGTGTGGCGCAGTCCAATGCGCGGGTTGCATCGTTGATGCGTCAACTGGACGATTCGCCTTTTTTGACAGAGCCTGTGCTGGTTGAAACCAAGGCCGCGACCGTTGGTGGTCGCAGGGTGAGTCAGTTTGTCCTCAACGTCAAAATTGAGCGGGCTGCTCAGAGTACTGACGAGGCGGCAGCAAAGGCGAAGAGGGGGTAGACATGAGCTCAGCAGATAAAAAAGGCGGGTTCAGTATTCAGCGTTTGCAAGACGATTTTAATGGTCTTGACTTTAACGATCCTGGCGTATGGCCGCAGGCACCCAAGGTAGTGGTGTATGTGGTGTTGATCATTGCCATTGTGGCGCTCGGTTGGTATCTGGACTGGGATGATCAATGGCAACAGCGTGCGCAGAAGGAGAAGGAAGAGCTGACCTTGCGTGATCAATGGATCACCAAGAAGAAACTGGCGGTAAATCTCGATGAATACAAGCGCCAGCTTGCGGAGATTGATCGCCAGTTTGGTGCCCTGCTCAAGCAGCTACCCGAAAAGGCTGAAATCGATATCCTGCTGGCTGATGTCAACCAGGCTGGTTTGGGGCGTGGCTTGCAATTTGATTTGTTCCGTCCTGCCGCCAATATGGTGCGGGATTTTTACACCGAGATTCCGGTTAACATCATCGTGAATGGTGGCTACCATGATTTGGGTGAGTTTGTGGCAGATGTTGCTAAAATGCCGCGTATCGTTTCCATCACGAATGTGCAGCTTGGGCTACCGAATGCGCGCGGCAATACGGCTATTGACGCTTCGGCGGGGCGTTTGGCAATGACTGCACAGGCGGTGACTTACCGCTACCTTGATGATCAAGAGCAGGCGCAGCAGAGCGCAGCGGCAGCGGCTGCCAGGAGGAAAAAATGATGAGAGGTGCGCTTGTCCTGATGTGTTGCGCGCTGGTGCTTGGTGCTTGCTCCAGCGAACAGGAGAATATCAGGGCGTGGATGGATGAGCAGTCCAGCGGCATGAAGGGGCGTGTTGAGCCTTTGCCCGAGATCAAAGTTTTCCCCGTGGTGGATTACGCAGTGGATGAGGCGGCGGTGGAGCCTTTTGCCGTGTCGCGGATCGTGCCGGTGGCAGGGGGGCCGACAGCAGCTTCCACGTCGGGGCTGCAGCCACCGCCAGATCATCGCAAGGAACCTCTGGAAGCGTATCCGCTGGAATCCTTGAAGATGGTTGGACGGTTGTCGAAAGACCGCGTCGTGCATGCTCTGATCCGTGCAGACAAAGCGCTCTATCAGGTGGCGGTAGGCGCCTATATGGGGCAAGACTATGGTGTGGTCACCGCGATCAGGGAAGATGCGGTGGAATTGCGTGAATTGGTTCAGGACATGAACGGTGACTGGGTGGAACGTACCAGTTCGTTGCTGCTGCAGGAGGCGGAGGCGGTAAAATGAAGAAACAGATCAAGGTGCTGCTGTTGGCAGCAATGCTGGGAACCATGGCGCCGGGCGTGATTTTTGCCCAGGCGAATGAAGAGGTTCAGGCCGAAGCGGTGGGCGGGATCAACAGCATCCAGGGACTCGATGTTGCGGATAATGGCTCGACGATTTATGTGCGTGTCACTTTCCAGCAACCGCTGGAGGCGGTTCCGGGGAGTTTCAGCGTGGCTAATCCGGCGCGGTTGGCGTTTGACTTCCCCGCCACGGCCAATGGCCTGGGGCGCGGGGTGCAAAGCGTCGAGCGTGGCGATCTGCGCAGCGTCAATATTGCCCAGGTGGGGGATCGTACCCGGCTGGTGCTCAATTTAACCCGCCTGCTCGCTTACGAGACCCAGGTGGAAGGCAATGCGCTGGTCATTACCCTGACCCCTCCCGCAGGATCCTTGGCGGGCAGTGTGGCGTCAGAGTCGGGGGCGAGTTTTTCGGCGCAAAGTGCAGTCAGCGTCGGTCAGAGCGTCAACGACATCAATTTCCGCCGTGGTACGGGCGGTGAAGGTCGGGTGGTGGTGCAGTTGTCCAGTGCGGATACCGGGATCGATATCCAGCAGCAGGGCGGCAACTTGGTCGTGACGTTCCTCAAGACCTCGCTGCCCGAGCACCTGCGTCGGCTCTCGGATGTCACCGATTTTGCCACGCCGGTGACCAACCTCACGGCCGAGCAGACGGGCGAAAACGTGCGCCTTACGGTGAAGCCGAACGGACTCTGGGAACATAACGCCTATCAGAGCGACAACCAGTTCGTGGTTGAAATCAAGCGCGTCACCGAGGATCCCAACAAGCTGGTTGCGGGCGCGCGCGAGAAATATCAGGGCGACAAGCTTTCGCTCAATTTCCAGAACATCGATGTGCGCTCCGTGCTGCAGGTCATCGCCGACTTTACCGATTTCAATATTGTGACCTCGGATTCGGTTTCCGGTTCTCTGACTTTGCGGCTGAAAGACGTGCCCTGGGATCAGGCGCTGGACATCATTCTGCAGGCCAAGGGGCTGGACAAGCGGAAGAGTGGCAACGTCATCTGGATTGCCCCGGCGGATGAACTCGCTGCACGCGAAACGCAGCAAGCGGCAGCACGCAGTGATCTCGAAGATCGCGAGCCTCTGGTGACGGAAAGCTTTCAGGTCAACTACCACAAGGCTTCAGAGATCTCCGCTTTCCTGCAGAAGGGCCATACGGGCGCAGGATCCACTCTCTCCAAACGGGGTATGGCCGCTTTTGATGATCGCAGCAACAAGCTGTTTGTGACGGATGTTGCCGCGCGCTTGGTGGATGTGCGGCGCTTGGTTACCGAAATTGATATCGCCCCGCGTCAGGTGCTGATCGAATCCCGTATCGTTGAAGCCGAGAAGAACTATGCCCGCGAGCTTGGGGTGAAACTGGGTTATGGCGATCTCAAAGCGAAAAATCTGGGGGATGGTGCACAGATTGGTTTCGGGCATTCTGCGCTGGCGAACCGTACGTATGAGTATGATAGCAATACGGGTATAACAACGGTTTTGACTCGTGAAGCCAAAGAGGGTGACCCGTATGATCCGGAGATGAACAGTCGCTGGAACGCCTACGGGCCAGGTGGTGACACTGGAACTAAAGGCTTGGCGAGCGGAGCCTTGTTTGGACAGATGAATCTGACGCTGTTCAATCGGAATATGACCCGTTTCTTGAACATGGAATTGCAGGCGGAAGAGACGGACGGCAATATCCATACCATCTCCAGTCCCCGGGTGTTGACGGCGAACAATGTCGAAGCTCTGATCGAACAGGGTACCGAGATCGCCTATCGAGAAGCGACGAGTTCTGGTGCGGCCAGTGTGTCGTTCAAGGATGCGAAGCTGTCGCTCAAGGTCAAGCCGCAGATTACTCCTGATGGTCGCTTGCAACTGATGGTCGAGGTCAAGAAAGATCAGCCGAAGGTTCTCAGTGGCTATGCCGAACCGGCGATTGACACCAAGAGCGTCAAGAGTGAGGTGCTGATCGACAACGGCGGTACCGTGGTGATCGGCGGTATCTACACCGAGGACGAGCAGAATTCGGTCACCAAGGTGCCGTTTCTGGGCGATATTCCTTACCTCGGTGCTCTGTTCCGTGTCAAGAATCGCAGGACGGAACAAAAAGAGCTGCTGGTGTTCATTACGCCGCGCATCGTCGAGGATTCGCTGACTCTGCGCTGAACCACGCTTGCTGCGGTCATGCCGGGGTGACGCCTCTCTTGTGGGGGCGCCACCCCGTTGTTTGCAGGGTGAGTGAGACTTGTGAGTGGTCTGATTCTGATCGGTTTGATGGGAGCCGGGAAAACGACGGTGGGGCGCGAACTGGCCCGGCGCCGGGGGATGCGCTTTGCCGATTGTGATCAGGAGATCATGGCCCGCACCGGGGTGTCGATCCCGATCATTTTCGAAATCGAAGGCGAAGCGGGGTTTCGCCGCCGTGAGACGCAGATGCTTGACGAGCTCACCGCAGGGGCCGATTTTGTGGTCGCCACCGGCGGGGGCGCGGTGCTCGACCCGGCCAATCGCAGCTTGCTGGCAGCGCGTGGTACCGTAATTTATCTCAATGTGCCGCCCCTGATCCTGTGGGAGCGTACCCGCCATGATCGTAACCGCCCCCTGCTCCAGGTTGATGACCCGCATGCGGTGATCGAGCAACTTCACCGCGTGCGCGACCCGCTGTACCGGGAGATTGCTGATCTCGTCGTCGATGGCGGGCGCGGCAATCCTTCAATGATGGTGTGTCAGATCGAGCGGGCACTGGGCGCTTTGGGCAAAAAAACCGCCCCCGTCCCTGCCCCGGATACAACATGCGAACCCTGAATGTAGCCCTCGGGGCACGAAGCTATCCGATTCATATCGCGGCCGGGCTGCTGGAGCGCGCCGATCTCATCCTGCCCCACCTGCGGACGCGGAAAGTGGCGGTGGTGACCAATGATGTCGTCGGGCCGCTTTATCTTGAGCGCCTGAGCGCAGCTTTGCGCCGCGCAGGGGTGGAAGTCGCGGCGGTGACCTTGCCCGATGGCGAGGCGCACAAGGATTGGCCGACGCTCAAGCTCATTTTTGATCTGCTGCTGGGCACGCACTGCGAGCGTTCGACCACGCTGCTCGCCCTGGGCGGCGGGGTGGTGGGGGATATGGGCGGTTTTGCTGCGGCCTGTTATCAGCGCGGCATGCCATTCATCCAGATTCCGACCACTCTGCTGGCTCAGGTGGATTCATCGGTGGGGGGCAAGACCGCGATCAATCACCCCGCAGGCAAGAACATGATCGGGGCGTTTTACCAGCCACGGCTGGTGCTCGCCGACATCGCCACCCTCGATACCCTGCCGCAGCGGGAGTTGTCGGCGGGGCTGGCCGAAGTGATCAAATATGGCTTGATCCGCGACCGCGATTTTTTAACCTGGCTGGAGCAAAACATCGACGCCTTGCGCGCCAAAGACCCGGAGGCGCTGGCGCATGCGATCGAGCGTTCCTGCCAGCACAAGGCCGCGGTCGTGATCGCCGATGAGCTGGAGCAGGGCGAGCGTGCGCTGCTCAATCTGGGGCACACCTTCGGCCACGCGATCGAGACCGGGCTGGGTTACGGGGTGTGGCTGCATGGCGAAGCGGTGGCGGCGGGCACCATGATGGCGGCGGAGCTGTCGCGGCGGGCGGGCTGGCTCAGTGACGAAGATCTGGCGCGGATCGAAGCCCTGTTCATCCGCGCCGGTCTGCCGGTGTTTGGCCCCGCGCTCGGGGCTGCGCGTTATCTGGAGCTGATGGCGCACGACAAGAAGGTGGAGGCGGGGCGTTTGCGGCTGGTGTTGCTGCGCGCGCCGGGCCATGCCGTGGTGGAAACGGATATCGCGCTGGACGCGATTCACGCCGCGATCGAGGCGCGTTGCCGATGAGTACCGAAAACCTGGCCTCTTACGCGGTGAGCGAAGCCGTTTCACGGGGTCGGGTTTATGCCGAGCCGGGGCCAACGGGGCGGAGCGGGTTTCAGCGTGACCGTGATCGCATCATCCACTCGACGGCCTTTCGCCGCCTCGAATACAAGACCCAGGTCTTTATCAACCACGAAGGCGACCTCTTCCGCACCCGCCTCACCCATAGCCTGGAAGTCTCCCAGTTGTCGCGCAGCATGGCGCGGGCTTTGGGACTGAACGAGGAGCTGGCCGAAGCCATCGCGCTGGCGCACGATCTCGGTCATACGCCCTTTGGTCATGCCGGGCAGGAGGCGCTCGATGTCTGCATGAAGGCGCATGGCGGTTTTGAGCACAACCTGCAGTCGCTGCGCATCGTCGATCTGCTCGAAGAGCGTTATGCCGCATTCGATGGCCTCAACCTGATGTATGAGACCCGCGAAGGCATCCTCAAACATTGCTCGCTCACCCACGCGCGCGAGCTGGGGGACATCGGCGAGCGTTTTATTGCTGATCTGCGGCCCTCGCTCGAGGCGCAAGTGGTCAACCTCGCCGATGAAATCGCCTACAACAACCACGATGTCGACGATGGCCTGCGCGCCGGCCTCATCACCCTTGAGCAGCTCGAAGAGGTCGACATCTTCGCCGCCGCACGTCGTGCCGCGGTGGAAGAGTGGCCGGGCCTGAGCGGGCGGCGCCTGATTCACGAAACCATCCGCCGCATGGTCAATGAGATGGTGGTCGACCTCGTCGATGAGACCCGGGCGAACCTTGCCGCGAGCGGGGTTCAAACCCTCACCGATGTGCACCATGCACCGCGGCTGGCGGCCTATTCCGCCGCTTTGAGCCCCAGACTGCATGAGCTGAAAGCGTTCCTGCACGGCAAACTTTATCGCCACTATCAGGTGCGACGCACGACCGGCAAGGCGCGCCGCATCATCAAAGACCTCTTCGGCGCTTTTCTGGCCGACCCGCATCTGCTGCCGCCCCGCCATCAGGCCCGCGCGGTGGTCGACAAAGCGCGTGCGATCGCGGATTACATTGCCGGGATGACTGACCGCTACGCGCTCAAAGAGCACCGGCGGCTGTTTGAAGTCGAGGAAATCTACTGATATGCCATGGACTTGGGCGCTTTGATGCAGTGCAAAAAGTCTTGAACCAGACCGGCAAAGCGCAGTATATTTGGCAGCTTTCAGCGCGATACATTTGCAACGAGCCAGACGTGGATGTTGCATCCGGATGCCGCTTTGTTCGTAGCCGGGGCGCTTGCGTCCGGCTTTTTTGTGTCCGCATTTTTTGTGCGTGACGATTGGCGACCTTGTTGTTGTTTCGAGGACAAGTGAGATATGGATCTCCCCCAGAAGCAGGGGCTTTACGACCCGGCGAATGAACATGATGCCTGTGGCGTGGGTTTCATCGCCCACATCAAAGGCAGGAAGTCTAATGACATTATCCTGCAGGGGCTGGAGATCCTGAAAAATCTGGATCACCGCGGCGCAGTGGGCGCCGATGCCCTGCAGGGCGACGGCGCGGGCATCCTGATCCAGATTCCTGACCGGCTTTATCGTGAAGAGCTGGCGCGTCAGGGCGTGACCCTGCCGGATGCGGGCGAATACGGCGTGGCGATGGTGTTTCTGCCCCAGGAAGCCGCGTCACGGCTGGCCTGCGAGGAGGCGCTGGAACGTGCGGTGAAGGACGAAGGCCAAACCGTGCTTGGCTGGCGTGATGTGCCGGTCAACCACGACATGCCGATGTCGCCTGCGGTCAAGGCCAAGGAGCCGGTGATTCGCCAGTTGTTCGTTGGGCGCGGCCCCGATGTGATGGTCACCGAGACGCTCGAGCGCAAGCTCTACGTGGCGCGTCGGCGTGCGGCGAACGCCATCGGCGCGCTGCAGTTGAAGCACGGTCAGGAGTATTACACCGTCTCGTTTTCGGCGCGCACGGTCAATTACAAGGGCCTGCTGCTGGCGCCACAGGTGGGCGAGTATTACCGTGATCTGGTCGACCCGCGTGCCGCGTCTGCGCTGGCGCTCGTGCACCAACGCTTCTCCACCAACACTTTCCCGAAGTGGAACCTTGCCCACCCGTTCCGCTATATCGCCCACAACGGCGAAATCAACACCGTGCGCGGCAATTACAACTGGATGCGGGCGCGGGAACAGGGGGTGTCGTCACCGATTCTCGGTGAAGACCTGCGCAAGATCTGGCCGCTGATCTACCCCGGACAGTCGGACTCCGCCGCGTTTGACAACGCGCTGGAGCTGCTGGTGATGAGCGGCTACTCGATGGCGCACGCGGTGATGATGCTGATCCCCGAGGCGTGGGAGTCCCACGCCCAGATGGATGAGCGGCGGCGCGCTTTCTACGAATACCACGCCGCGATGATGGAGCCGTGGGACGGCCCGGCGGCGGTGGCGTTTACCGATGGACGCCAGATCGGCGCCACCCTCGACCGCAATGGCCTGCGTCCGGCGCGTTATCTCGTCACCGACGACGACATCGTGGTGATGGCGTCGGAATCCGGCGTGCTGCCGATTCCCGAGAGCAAGATCGTCAAGAAGTGGCGGCTGCAGCCGGGCAAGATGTTCCTGATCGACCTCGAAGAAGGTCGCATCATCGACGACCGCGAGCTCAAGAATGCGCTCGCCCGCGCCCGTCCGTATGGCGACTGGCTCAACCGGATCAATATCAAGCTCGACGAGCTCGAAACCCCGGCGGAAGGTGTGCCGACGCCTGCCGCCAGCCTGCTCGACCGCCAGCAGGCGTTCGGCTACACCCAGGAAGAGCTCAAGTTCATCCTTGAGCCGATGGGGAAAAACGGTGAAGAGGCGACGGGTTCGATGGGCAACGACTCGCCGCTCGCGGTGCTGTCGGCGAAGGAAAAGCCGTTTTACAGCTATTTCCGCCAGCTTTTTGCCCAGGTGACCAATCCGCCGATCGACCCGATCCGCGAGCAACTGGTGATGTCGCTGGTCTCTTTCATTGGGCCCAAGCCCAATCTGCTCGAGATCAACGAGACCAACCCGCCGTTCCGCCTCGAAGTCACCCAGCCGGTGCTCGATTTTAGCGACATGGCGAAGATTCGCAACATCGAGCATTACACGAACAACAAATTCCGCTCCCACGAGCTGAATATCTGCTATCCGCTGGCGTGGGGCGCGGCCGGGGTTGAAGCCCGCCTGGCCTCGCTGTGTGCTGAAGCAGAGAGCGCGGTGCTGGACGGCAACAACATCCTGATCGTGTCCGACCGCAAGGTGGCGGCGGAGGCGGTGGCCATTCCCGCGCTGCTCGCCCTGTCGGCCATCCACCAGCATCTGGTCACCAAGGGGCTGCGCACCCGCGCCGGGCTGGTGGTTGAAACCGGCAGCGTGCGCGAAACCCACCACTTTGCCGTGCTGGCCGGGTTCGGCGCCGAGGCGGTGCACCCCTATGTCGCGCTCGAAACCCTGCAACAGCTTGCCGGATCGGCGGAAAAAGGCGTCGAGTACGTCGAGCACTTCGTCAAGGCGGTGGGCAAGGGCTTGCGCAAGGTGATGTCCAAGATGGGCATCTCGACCTATATGTCCTACACCGGGGCGCAGATTTTCGAGGCGGTCGGTCTGCAACAGGCGTTTGTGGACAAATACTTCAATGGCACTTCCAGCCAGGTCGAGGGCATTGGCCTGTTTGAAACCATGGAAGAAGCGATTCGCTTGCACCAGAGAGCGTTCAGTGCCGACCCCGTGCTGGCCGGGATGCTGGATGCCGGTGGCGAATATGCGTTCCGGATTCGTGGCGATGAGCACATGTGGACGCCGGATGCGATCGCAAAGTTGCAGCATTCGACCCGCTCCGGCAAGTTCGACAGCTACAGGGAATATGCTGAAATCATCAACGACCAGAGCCGACGCTACATGACCCTGCGCGGCCTGTTCGAGTTGAAGCCCGCCGCAGCGCCGGTGCCGCTCGATGAGGTGGAACCGGCGCGGGAAATCGTCAAACGCTTCGCCACCGGCGCCATGTCGCTGGGTTCGATCTCGACCGAAGCCCATACCACGCTCGCCATTGCGATGAACCGCATCGGCGGCAAGTCCAACACGGGCGAGGGCGGGGAAGATCCGAAGCGCTTCAAGCCGATTGCGAAGGCGATGAAGCTCTCGCAACTGATCGGCGAATCCCGGGTCGAGCGCGACATCGAGCTTGCCGCCGGGGATTCCCTGCGCTCCGCGATCAAGCAGGTGGCCTCGGGCCGCTTCGGGGTGACGACCGAATATCTGGTCAATGCCGACCAGATCCAGATCAAGATGGCGCAAGGGGCCAAGCCCGGCGAAGGCGGGCAGTTGCCCGGACACAAGGTTTCCGAATACATCGGTTTCCTGCGTCACTCGGTGCCGGGCGTGGTGCTGATTTCGCCGCCGCCGCACCACGACATTTATTCGATCGAAGACCTCGCCCAACTGATTCACGACCTGAAAAACGTCAACAGCAGCGCCGATATTTCGGTCAAGCTGGTGTCCGAAGTCGGGGTCGGCACGGTTGCCGCCGGTGTAGCCAAGGCCAAGGCTGACCACATCGTGATCTCCGGTCACGACGGTGGCACCGGCGCCTCGCCGTGGTCGTCGATCAAGCATGCCGGTTCGCCCTGGGAGCTGGGGCTGGCCGAAACCCAGCAGACCCTGGTGCTCAACCGCCTGCGTGGTCGGGTGCGCTTGCAGGTGGATGGGCAGATCAAGACCGGGCGCGATGTGCTCATCGGTGCGCTGCTGGGGGCCGACGAGTTTGGCTTTTCCACCGCGCCGCTGGTGGTTGAAGGCTGCGTCATGATGCGCAAATGCCACCTCAACACCTGCCCGGTCGGCGTTGCCACCCAGGATCCGGTGCTGCGCCGCCGTTTCTCCGGCCAGCCCGAGCATGTGGTCAATTTCTTCTTCTTCGTCGCCGAAGAGGTGCGCGAACTGATGGCGCAGCTTGGGGTGCGCAAGTTCGATGACCTGATTGGCCGCTCCGACCTGCTCGACATCAGACCGGGCATCCGGCACTGGAAAGCGCGTGGTCTGGATTACAGCCGCATTTTCTATCACCCGCAAGTGCCCGCCGAGGTGGCGCGATTGCACCGCGAGACCCAGGAACACGGGCTGGTGAAGGCGCTCGACAACCGCCTGCTCGAACTGGCCGCGCCCGCACTTGAACGCGGGGAAAAAGTGGCGATCACCCTGCCGGTGAAAAACGTCAACCGCACCGTCGGCAGCATGCTGGCGGGCAAGGTCGCGGCCAAATACGGCCATGCCGGTCTGCCTGAAGACACGATCCACATCCACCTCGACGGCACGGCGGGGCAGTCGTTTGGCGCTTTCCTCGCCCGCGGCATCACCCTGGATCTGGTCGGCGAAGGTAACGACTACGTTGGCAAGGGGCTCTCCGGCGGGCGCATCATCGTGCGTCCGCAGAGCGACTTCCGTGGCCCCGGTGGCAGCAACATCATCATCGGCAACACCGTGCTTTACGGTGCGACCGAGGGTGAGACCTATTTCGCCGGGGTGGCGGGCGAGCGTTTCGCGGTGCGTAATTCCGGCGCCACGGCGGTGGTCGAAGGCGTCGGCGATCATGGCTGCGAATACATGACCGGCGGCACCGTGGTGGTGTTGGGGCAGACCGGGCGCAATTTTGCCGCCGGGATGTCGGGCGGGATCGCCTTTGTGCTCGACGAAACAGGCGATTTCCGCGAACGCTGCAATCTGGCCCAGGTCGTACTGGAAGCGCTGCCGTCGACGAACGTTGACGCGGTGAGCGCCGCAGCGACCGGATTCGCCGCCGCCGAGCGCGCCGATGTCGATCATCTGAGCGGGATCGACGAGGTTATCCTCAAGGGTTTGATCGGGCGTCATCTGCGTTTCACCCACAGCGAACGTGCGCGTGAGATTCTCGATAACTGGAGTGTCTGGCGCGAGCGCTTCGTCAAGGTCATGCCGAACGAATACCGTCGCGTGCTCGGCGAAATCGCCGCACGCAACCAGCAGCAACAGGAGGTTGCATAAACATGGGCAAGCCGACTGGTTTTCTCGAATTTCCCCGTCAGACGCAGGAATACCTGCCCGTGGCCGAACGGCTCAAGAACTATCAGGAGTTCGTCCTGCGTCTGCCGGATGACAAGGCGACGACGCAGGGCGCACGCTGCATGGATTGCGGCATCCCGTTCTGCAACAACGCCTGTCCGGTCAACAACATCATCCCGGACTGGAATGATCTGGTGTTCCGTGGCCAGTGGCAGCGTGCGCTCACCGTGCTGCACTCGACCAACAATTTTCCCGAATTTACCGGTCGCATCTGCCCCTCGCCCTGCGAGGCAGCCTGCACCCTGGGGTTCAATGCCGAAGCGGTGGGGATCAAGTCGATTGAACAGGCGATCATTGATAAAGCCTGGGCGGAAGGCTGGGTTACGCCCCAACCCGCTGCGGTGAAAACCGGCAAGAAAGTGGCCGTGGTCGGTGGCGGCCCGGCCGGGCTTGCGACCGCGCAGCAACTCGCCCGCGCCGGGCACTTTGTTACCGTGTTCGAGAAGAACAACCGCGTCGGCGGCTTGCTGCGTTACGGCATCCCCGATTTCAAACTCGACAAAAGCCTGATCGACCGTCGCGTCAAACAACTCGAAGCCGAAGGGGTGAGTTTCCGCACCGGTGTGCTGGTGGGGGCCGACAAGCTGCCCGCAGGCATTGCCAGCGATGCCAGGGAAGCGATCACCGCCGGGCGGCTCGAGGCCGAGTTTGATGCGGTGGTGCTGACGGGGGGCTCAGAGACGCCGCGTGATCTGCCGGTGCCGGGACGTGAGCTTGCCGGGGTGCATTTCGCCCTCGAATTCCTCATCCCGCAAAACCACGAAGTCGCGGGCGATGGCGCCAATCCGGTGTCGGCCAGGGATGCCAATGTGGTGGTGATTGGCGGTGGCGACACCGGTTCGGACTGCGTGGGCACCAGCTATCGCCACGGCGCGAAGTCAGTGACCCAGTTTGAGCTCATGCCGCAGCCGCCGGAGCAGGAAAACAAGGCGCTGACCTGGCCGTATTGGCCGAACAAGCTGCGCACCTCGTCTTCCCATCTCGAAGGCGACACCCGGCGCGAGTACTCGATTGCGACCAAGGAATTCATCGGCGCCAACGGCAAGCTGACCGGGGTGAAAGCGGTCAGGCTGGAATGGAATAACGGCAAGATGATCGAGATCGCCGGCTCGGAAGAAGTTTTCCCGGCAGAGCGGGTGTTCCTGGCGATGGGCTTCACCAATCCGGTGGCGGTTGTGCTCGACGCATTCGGGGTGGCGAAAGACGCCCGTGGCAATGCCAGGGCCACGACTGAGGGCGCGAACGCTTATACGACCAATGTGCCCAAAGTGTTTGCGGCCGGGGATATCCGTCGCGGTCAGTCGCTGGTGGTGTGGGCGATCCGCGAAGGTCGGCAGTGCGCCCGCGCCGTCGACGAGTTCCTCATGGGGAGCAGTGTGCTGCCGCGCTGAGTGCCCGGCCTGAAGGGCGGGTTTCAAACACCCGCCCTTCGGGTCGCTGTTAACCACTCAGCAAGGGATGCGTTTTTCGGGGGCAAGGTCAGTGGCCGATCTGGATACTGTATTTAATATGACACATAAAAGGGGGGTTGGTTTTTGTGATGATTAAGAGAATTTTATGTTTTATTTTTCTTTCCTTGCTAAGGGTCGCGTGGATAATTTCGTTGTTATATTTTGTCTGGCTTTTCCTGTATAGTGCGTGGGCAAATGGAGTTGACCGCAGTGGTACTTATACGGGGAATATATTTTTATCGGTGTTATTTATTGCGCTGGATGTCTGTATATTTATAAAGTTTAGAACTTTTTTCTTGGCGCGACAGCAAGAAAAATAGAGGATACGGCAGTTTTCATAAACTGGCGCGTTGGCTGGGCACCGCAGCAAATAACAGATAGGCATGCGATACATGTGCCCTGACGAGAACCCGGTTGGCCCCCCTCGCATGAGACCACATTTACTGCGCACTTTACGCCTTGCTGTGGTCAGTTGCACCGTGAGTTGAAACCGCGTATAGTCCCAACGCTGGACGCACGATAAATCTTCCTTACCCAGGAAGATAAATGTGCCACGGGTGTTATTGTGTTAGAAATAACTTGTATGGAGGTTGTATGCGTGCCGGGAAGTATTTTAGTGCTTTTATATTATGGCTTTTTTTGGTCGGGAATAATGCTTTAGCTGGAGATGGCGACAGGCATTTTGTTTCTAATATATTTAATGCTGGAAGTGTTGCATATGAGGATTTTGAAAAGCATATCCAGGATATTTATGTGCGTGATGGTTTGGTGGGCCATGATAGTATTTTCATTGTTTTTTCCAAAATGGAAAATTACGTGATAACCTTGGAAGACAAGGATGGATATTATTGGGTTCAATTTACACTTAGAGAATTAAAGGATTCTCACTTTCGTGGCGGAGGTGCAAAGTATAAAATTGGGAAAAATAACCTTAACGTTATTGAACGAGTGCTCTTTAAATGAGCAGATTAGAGGGCGAACCCCGGGCAGTGTTCCTGCGTGTAGCGCGCCCGCTTTGTCTTGTTGTTCATGTGCTTCTCCTTGCCAATGCGTTTTTCGGGGGCAAGGTCACACCGGTTTTACAGGCGCCGTATTGACATTGAATATATTTATGGCGTAATATGATTGGCAACGGAGACGAGCATGAGGAGCGAAGCGTGAAACTAAAATCATGACGGGCTTCATGCTTATTTTCAAGCTTGTTTATTGGGAGGAGTGTGTGATGCATAATAAAATGAAAATCGGTGCAATGCTTCTTGCGATGATCACTATGTCAGCGCTATCCGCGTATGCCGGTTATGTCTGCTCGGAGCAGAAGTGGTCTGATACGCTGGAAATAACATCTTTGCAGCACATTAGAACTTATCTGGATGTAATTCATGCTTCTAGAGAAGGAAAAGTCGATGTGGTAATTGATAAGGCAAACCTTGGGATAGAGGGTGATCTCTACACTGTAAAAATATTGGAATCAACGATGCTGTCAGCGTCAAGATTTGCGGACATTAAACTTAAACATAAAATTTTGTCTTCTTTGCGGAGGGAGTGGCAGACTCACCCTTATCCACCTGACAATCCCTGTGTTTATGCTTATGTTCAGGATGCTGTTTTGAAAGACAAGATGGAGAAGTCTTGTCTTGAATTAAGGCAGTATCTTAATCAATACCAATGAAGAACAGGGTTCAGGTGGTATTTAGGGGCAGGTTTGAAACCTGCCCCCTGCCGCTTAAAGATTCAGCAGCGTTTGCGTATGGTGGGCGATCATCCATTCTTCGTTGGTGGGGATGACCAGCACATCAACATTGCTGTCCGGCGCGCTGATGCGGAGGTCGTGGCGGGCGTTGGCTTCCGGCGCGAGTTTGATGCCCAGCCAGGCGGAGAGGATGGCGACGCGGCGACGGATTTCGGGGGCGTGTTCGCCGATGCCTCCGGTGAACACCAGGGCGTCCAGACCGCCCGCCGCCGCCGCCATCGAACCCAATTCGCGGGCGATGCGGTAGCAGAACAGGTCTACGGCTTGATGCGCCTCCGGCTTGTCGCTGGCGAGCAGGGTACGCATATCCTGACTGATGCCGGATACGCCCAGAAGACCGGATTCCTTGTACAGCAGCTTGGTGATTTCCTTGACATCCATGCCCTTGTTTTCCATCAGGTAGAGCAGCACGCCGGGGTCAATCGAGCCGACGCGGGTGCCCATGACCAGACCTTCTACGGGCGTGAAGCCCATGGTGGTGGCGACGCCGCGCCGGTCGACCATCGCCGCCATGCTGGCGCCGTTGCCCAGATGGGCGATGACCACACGCCCTTCAGCGCGGGGTGAATGTTCCGGCAGCACACGGGAGATGTATTCATAAGAAAGACCGTGGAAGCCATAGCGGAGCACCCCTTCCGCCGTGTACTGGCGAGGCAGGCCGAAGATTTGGGCTTCTTCGGGCTGGGTGCGGTGGAAGGCGGTATCAAAGCAGCCCACTTGCGGGGTGTTGGGCATCAACGCCCGAATGGCATAAATGCCGGCGAGGTTATGCGGCTGATGCAGGGGCGCCAGAGGGATGAATTCCGCGAGCTGTTCCAGCGTATCGGCTTCCAGACGCACGGGCTTGGAATAGAGTTGTCCGCCGTGCACGACACGATTTCCGACGGCGACGATTTTCCAGTCGGACGCCTGGGCGGTGAACCAGGAGAGCAGATGGTCGAACGCCAGTTTGTGGTCGGGGTTGGCGACGGGGAGGTTGCCATTGGCAATTTTTTCGCCAGCTTTGTTCTTGGCGACCAGCAGGGCAGTGGGGGTGCCGATGCCGTCGATTTGACCGGAAATAACGGCGTCGTCCGCCAGTTTCTTGCCCGTCAGGGGAAAGAGGGCGAACTTGATCGAAGACGATCCGGCGTTGATGGTGAGAATGGACTTCATGATTATTTTGCCTCCCGATGGTGGTGTGCTATCAATTGTGCGATCGCGCAGGATACTGCGCGGGTTTGGGCGGTATCTGCGCGGCTGGTGAGGACGATGGGCACCCGTGCTCCGAGCACGATCCCGCCCATCAGGGCACCGGCAAGATATTCAAGTTGTTTGGCAATCATGTTGCCCGCTTCGAGATTGGGCACGGCGAGGATGTCGGCCTGACCCGCGACGGGCGACTTGATGCCCTTGACTTGTACCGCACGGGGCGATACCGCGTTATCGAATGCCAGCGGCCCGTCGAGCAGGCCACCCCTGATCTGCCCCCGGTCGGCCATCTTGCACAGCGCGGCGGCCTCCAGGGTCGAGGGCATTCTGGGGTTGATGGTCTCGACCCCGGCGAGGATGGCGACCTTCGGCTCTTCCACCCCCATGATTTTGGCGAGGTCAATCGCGTTCTGGATGATGTCGGCCTTTTCTTCCAGCGTGGGCGCGATGTTGACCGCAGCGTCGGTAATCAGCAGCAGGCGCGGATAGCTTGCCACGTCGGCAAGGAAAACATGGCTGATCCGGCGCTCGGTGCGCAGGCCGTTTTCTTTCGCCACCACGGCGCTCATCAGGTGGTTGGTATGCTGTGACCCTTTCATCAGCGCCTCGACGCCTTCGTCGCGGCACAGCGCCACGGCGGCGCGGGCGGCTTCATGATCACTGTCGACGTTGATGATGCGCACGCCCTTGATGTCAATGCCATTGGCTTCGGCGATGGCGCGGATTTTTTTGTTCGGGCCGATGAGGATGGGCCTGACCAATCCCGCTTCGGCGGCCTGGATCGGGCCCAGCAGCGAATCTGCATCACAGGGGTAGGCGACGGCAAGCGGAATCGGCGCCAGCCCGGCGGTGAGCGACAGCAGGCGGCGGTAGCGGGTTTCGCGGTCGGAGATGGTGATATTGGGCAGGGAAACACGCGGGCGGCGGATTTTTTCCGTCGGCGCCGCGACTTCGGCGCGGCCATCGAGCACCTTGGTGCCGTCCTGATTGACCGCCTTGCAGTTGAACACGATGTGGTGGTTCTTGTCGCTTTTCTCCTGTGCGGTGACGGTTACGGTCAGGGTGTCGCCTGCGGTGATCGGGCGGGCGAAATTGATGCTCTGCGAAACATAGACGGTTCCCGGGCCGGGGAATTCATTACCCAGAATGGCCGAGATCAGCACTCCCCCCCACAGGCTGTGGCCGACGACATCACGGAACTGGCTGGCGTGAGCGAATTCGGGGTCGACATGGGTGGGGTTGAGGTCGCCGGAGATGGTAGCGAAGAGCTGGATGTCCTCAACGGTCAGACTGCGGGTGAGCTGTGCGGAATCACCGACCCTGATCTCATCGAAGGTGCGGTTCTGAAGGAATGATTCGTTGGTTTCTGCCATGGGCCTCCCTCTGTTTGTGGGCATCTGATGCGCTGGTCTGAGCAGTCTGGCGGATGTGATGGATTCACTGCGGGATTGAGCATCGTAACAGTATTTTCGCCACTGTAGACGCTCGTGGATATGCTGCAATGCGGCAGAAATGCCGGGGTTTCCGGTATTTTTCGCTGCTGACAGGTTTCTGCCGTGCGCGTGGGGGCATGCTAGAATCGCGCGGTTTAAGCGTGGCCTGGCTTGTGGTGAAAATCCTTGTCCTGATACCTTGGTCGGCGCGGGTTATTTGTTGAGATGGATTGAAACATGGAAGTCGTGATTCTCGCCGCCGGGATGGGCAAGCGCATGCGCTCCGCGCTGCCCAAGGTTTTGCAGCCGCTCGCCGGTCGGCCTTTGCTCGCCCATGTCCTGGCGAGCGTGCGTGCGCTCGGGGCCGGGCGGATTTGCGTGGTCTACGGTCATGGTGGTGAGACGGTGCGGGCGCGGCTCGACGCGCCTGATCTCGTCTGGGCGGAGCAAAGCCCCCAGCTCGGCACGGGTCATGCAGTGCAGCAAGCCCTGCCGCAACTCTCTGATGGCGAGCAGGCATTGGTGCTGTATGGCGATGTGCCGCTGATCGGCGTCCCGACGCTCACCCGCCTGTCGGAAGCGGCGGTGGATACTCAGTTAGCTGAATTGGCATCGATGACAGTCGAACTCGACGCTTTTTTTGGTACTCAGGTGGGTACTCATGCGGTTACTAAGTTGATGCGTACTCAGGCTAAATTGGCGCTGTTGACGGTCGAACTCGACGATCCGACCGGTTACGGACGCATCCTGCGCGACGCGTCGGGCCGGGTGACACGCATCGTCGAGGAAAAGGACGCCACCCACGCCGAGCGCCGCGTGCGGGAGGTCAACACCGGGATTCTTTCCGCGCCGGTCGCCCGGCTGCGCGACTGGTTGGGCCGCATCGGCAACCATAACGCGCAGGGTGAGTATTACCTGACCGACATCATCGCGCTGGCGGTGGCCGATGGGGTGGAGATCGTCACCGTATCGCCCGCTACCGTGGCTGAGACGCTGGGCGTCAACAGCAAGGCGCAACTCGCCAGCCTGGAGCGTGTTTATCAGGCAAGCATCGCCGACCAGCTTCTGGACAAGGGCGTGACCCTCATCGACCCTGCGCGTCTGGATGTACGCGGTGAACTCGTGTGCGGGCGCGACGTTGAAATCGACGTGAATTGTGTCTTTGAAGGCCGGGTCGAGCTGGGCGATGGCGTCAGCATCGGGGCCAATTGTGTGCTGCGCGACGTTCACCTCGGAGCGGGCACCCGCGTTGCGCCGTTTTCGCATCTCGACAGCACGCGCACGGGCGAGGCTTGCGCGATTGGCCCTTACGCCCGTACCCGCCCCGGCACCGTGCTCGGCAATGGCGTGCATGTCGGCAATTTTGTCGAGATCAAGAACAGCAAGGTGGCCGATCAGTCCAAGGCCAATCACCTCGCTTACGTGGGGGATGCCGATGTGGGCGAGCGAGTCAATATTGGTGCGGGCACCATTACCTGCAACTATGATGGCGTGAACAAATTCCGCACGGTCATCGAGGACGATGCCTTCATCGGTTCGGATACCCAACTGGTCGCGCCGGTGCGGGTGGGACGGGGCGCCACCCTGGGGGCGGGGACGACCTTGACCAGGGATGCGCCGCCGGATGCGCTGACCGTGTCGCGTTCCCCCCTGCAAAGCATTGCGCGCTGGCGGCGACCGGTGAAACAAGCCTGAGCAGCGCGCGCCGCTGCGGCGTTTCCCGCTTCGTTTTTTCAATTTTCTTTCCGATTTTCTTTCAATCCCAGGACTCTTTTCATGTGTGGCATTGTTACCGCTGTCGCAACCCGGAATGTGGTGCCTGTTCTGCTCGAAGGGCTGCGCAAGCTTGAGTATCGTGGCTACGACTCGGTGGGGCTCGCGGTGCTCGCCGGTGGCGAACTGGTGCGACAACGCTCTTGTGGCCGGGTCGCCGAGCTGGCCGCACGCACCGAGGCGCAAGGGCTGGCGGCGCCGACCGGCATCGCCCACACCCGCTGGGCGACGCATGGCGTACCGTCGGAGCGCAATGCGCATCCGCATATCTCCGGTGGCCTTGCGGTGGTGCACAACGGCATCATCGAAAATTTCGAGACGCTCAAGGTCGCGTTACAGGCGCGCGGTTACACCTTCGTCTCCGACACCGACTCCGAGGTCATCGCCCACCTCATCCATGACAAGCTCGGCGGTGGCGCCGCCGGGCTGCTGGAAGCGGTGCGGCTGGCAACGTTGGAGCTGGTGGGCGCTTTTGCGATCGGGGTGATCGCAGTCTCGGAGCCGGATTGCGTCGTGGTTGCCCGGCGCGGCGTGCCCTTGCTGCTGGGCCTGGGCGAGGATGGCGTTTATGCGGCGTCTGCGGCGTCTGCGCTGTTTCAGGTGACGGACAAGCTGGTCTTTCTGGAAGAGGACGATCTGGCCGAGTTGCGCCGTGATGCTTATCGCGTAGTGCGCCCTGACGGCGCGGCTGTCGAGCGTCCGGTGCAGATCTCCAGCCTGACCGCCGATGCGGTGGAGCTTGGCCGCTTCCGTCACTACATGCAAAAGGAAATTTTTGAGCAGCCGCAGGCGCTCGCCGACACCCTGGGGGTGGTGGCGGGAGGCGTGGGGATATCGCCGCGCCATTTCGGCGCGCAGGCCGAAGAGGTTTTCAGCGGCGTGCGCAGCGTGCTGATTCTTGCCTGCGGCACGAGCTATCACGCCGGGCTGGTGGCGCGTTACTGGCTCGAGGCGGTGGCAAAGCTGCCATGTACGGTCGAAATCGCCAGTGAGTACCGCTACCGCAAATCGGTTGCCGACCCGGACACGCTGGTGGTGGCGGTGTCGCAATCGGGGGAGACCGCCGATACGCTGGCGGCTTTGAAATATGCGCAGACGCTGGGGATGACACGCACGCTGGCGATCTGCAACGTTGCCGAATCGGCGGTCGTGCGTGAAGCGAAGCTGCGCTTCATCACCCGTGCCGGCCCCGAGATCGGGGTGGCCTCGACCAAGGCGTTTACCACCCAGCTTGCCGCCTTTGCGCTCCTGACCCTGGCGCTTGCCCGCCTGCGGGGCGCACTGGATGCGGAGGCGGAAGCGCGTCACCTCGCCGCCTTGCGTCACCTGCCGATAGCGGTGCAGAAAGTGCTGGATCTCGAACCCCAGATCGAACGCTGGGCGGAACACTTCGCCACCAGAGAGCACGCGCTTTTTCTGGGGCGGGGCCAGCACTGGCCGATTGCGATGGAAGGCGCGCTGAAGCTGAAGGAAATCTCCTACATCCATGCCGAAGCCTATGCTGCGGGCGAGCTCAAGCACGGCCCGCTGGCGCTGGTCGACCGCAAAATGCCGGTGATTGCGGTGTCGCCCAACGACGAACTGCTGGAAAAGCTGAAATCCAATCTGCAGGTCGTCCATGCCCGCGGCGGCGAGCTTTACGTGTTTGCGGACGCGGGCAGCGAGATTCCCGAGGGGGACGGCGTCCACATCATGCAACTGCCGGAAAATTACGGCCTGCTCTCGCCCATCCTGCACGTCGTGCCGCTGCAACTGCTCTCGTATCATGTCGCGCTGGTCAGAGGCACCGACGTCGACAAACCGCGCAACCTCGCCAAGAGCGTGACCGTGGAGTAAGCCGGAGCGGGTTTCGCGGCACGGGTAGCAGAGGCGTGCCGCCCGTGCCACAGGGTGCGCCAATAACGGCGCTAGGCCATAATGACGAACTGCGTTACAACGGACAGGTTTGATGAAGTGTGTTGATGATTTTCGCCTGAAGCTGGGCTCCCATGAACTGGTTCCGATTATGGTGGGCGGCATGGGGGTCGACATCTCGGTCACTGCGCTTGCCATCGAGGCTGCGCGCCTGGGAGGTATCGGCCATATCTCGGATGCGATGGTGCATACCGTGACGGATCGGCGTTACCACACGCATTACGTCAAGGACCGGCTGAAAAATTACAAGTTCCTCGTGGGCAACCCGGACAAGTTGGCGGCCCAGTTCGATCTCGGGCTGCTCGCCGAAGCCACCCGGCTCCATATTGGCCGCACCATGGAAGCCAAGCGCGGACCGGGGCTGGTGTTCGTGAACTGCATGGAAAAGCTGACCATGAACAACCCGCGCGAGACCCTGCGGGTGCGTTTGCGCGCGGCGATGGATGCGGGCATCGATGGCATCACCCTGGCGGCCGGTCTGCATCTGGGCTCGTTTGCGCTGATCCAGGATCACCCGCGCTTTCGTGATGTCAAACTTGGCATCATCGTGTCGTCACTGCGGGCCTTGCAGCTTTTCCTCAAGCGCAGCGCCCGCAGCGCGCGCTTGCCGGATTACATCGTGGTCGAAGGGCCGCTGGCGGGGGGGCACCTCGGTTTTGGCGCCGACTGGGCGCAATATGATCTGCCAGGCATCGTGGGAGAAATCTCCGCGTGGCTGCAACAGGAACAGCTCGCCATCCCGCTGATTCCCGCAGGCGGCATCTTCACCGGCAGCGATGCGGTGAAATATCTGGAGAACGGGGCCGCCGCAGTTCAGGTGGCGACCCGGTTTACCGTGACCCAGGAGTGCGGCTTGCCCGACGAGGTCAAACAGGCTTATTTCCGCGCCCAACCCGAGCAGATCGAAGTCAATAACCTCTCGCCCACCGGCTACCCGATGCGCATGCTCAGGGACGGCCCGGCGGTAGGCAGCGGCGTGCGCCCGAACTGTGAGGCGTTTGGCTATCTGCTCGATGGCGAGGGGCATTGTCAGTACCTTGAAGCCCATTCCCGCGAGCTGGCGCGTCTGCATGAGATCCAGCCCGAGGGCCACAAGGTCAAGGTGATGGACAAAATCTGTTTGTGCACGCACATGCGCAACTTCGATTGCTGGACGTGCGGTCACTACACCTATCGTCTGAAAGAGACCAGTCATCAGCTCGAGGACGGCTCCTATCAAATCCTGAGTGCCGAGCATGTGTTTCGTGATTACCTGTACAGCACTGATGGCAGGATTGCGTTGCCGGAAGTAGGGCAAGGGTGAGCCATGCGGTTCAGAAAGAAGTCTGACCCCGGAAATCGCAAAGCCCCCGCCACGCTGAATGAAGAGTTCACCGTGATGGTGCCGGTGCCTGATCATGATCATGGGCACGGCAAACAGACTGACAAGGCGGTCGTGTTTGCCGATCTGACCGGCAGTACCAAACTTTTTGAATCCGTAGGCAATGTGGTGGCGACCCGGATCATCACCCAGTGCACCCAGACCCTGGGCAAGCACTGCGCCCATGCCGGTGGCCGGGTGGTCAAATATCTGGGCGATGGCGTACTGGCGCTCTTTGATGACGGCGTGGCCGCGCTCGATGCGGCGGCCAAGGTGCGCGACCTGCTCTACGATTTCCACCTCGAACAGGCGGCGAGTCGTTCGCTGGAATTCAAGATCGGCATCGAGCAAGGGCCGATCATTGAGCAGCGCGGCGACTGCTACGGCGATGCCGTCAATGTGGCGGCCCGCCTCTCCGATCGGGCAGAGGCGAGCGAAATCCTGATCGGCGAGGTGCTCTACGACAAACTGCCCGAGTCGAAACGCATGCTGTGTCACAGCCTTGACCGCTTCGTGCTCAAAGGCAAAGCGGAGCCGATCCGGGTGTGGCGGCTGGACTGGAAGCGCACGGCGGAGACGACCGCGACCACGCCTTTTGATTTGCTCGGCGAAAGGGTGCAAGCGGCGCTGCTACAGCGGATCGACCTTGACCTGCGGGGTCGTCACCTGCAGCTTTTACCCTCTGACGGGCCGCTGGTGATTGGTCGCCACGGCGAAGACTGCGGCCTGACCCTCAATGACCGCCGGGTGTCGCGGCGTCATGCCAGGATCGAATGGTTGGGCGGACGGTGCACGCTGACCGATTTCAGCAGCAATGGCACCTGGGTCAGCTTTGGCCGCGAGGCCGCAGTCGTCATCCTCAAGCGCGATAGCTGCATCCTCCATGGGCAGGGCATCATCGGGCTGGGGTCTTCTCCCGAAGATATCACCACCGTCACGGTGAGCTTCCGCGTTATCAGCGAAACATCCTGAGCCGGGTTTTCCGGGGGCGGGTTATTTGGACTTGGCGTTGGTATCCACCGCAAAGCGGGCGAAGATCTGTTCATCCTGAGCGCCGCCGATACGCACGGCACAAGCGGCAGCAGGAACAGATGGAACGCAGCAGCTCGCGGCGGAATACGCCGATGCGACCGCCTTCATGTTCGACGAGTTGGAAAACAGCCCGCGCATTCTGTCAGAAGCAGAAGCCATGCGTGCGCTTGGTTTCACCGAGGAGGAAATCCGCAATGCAATCGAAGGAAGAGTTAATCAAGAGGGGCCGCGAACTGGTAGCGAACATGACGCCAGCGGAACGCAAGCGGGCACTTCAGATCATGCACAAGCTGGCAGAGAACAAGCGCAACCGGCCCAAGGCCAAAGCCTCGAACTAAGCGGCCAGACCGAAGCCGAGGCGCGGGCCGACGCTGCCCGGCGTAAAGCCGCAGATCGTCAGGAAGCCACCGGCCAGCCGACCAAAGATCAGATCGACCGTGAGCGCGACGCTGTTCCCTTTGCGCTCGATGGCGGGCAGCCGGGCGCAGCGCAGGGCCAGCAGTCCGACTTGCTCACGCCTGACGGGCGGGTCGCGCAGGACGCCGCGCCCGATCATGTTGCTGACGCCAGCAAAAAGATCGACGATCACCTTGCCGCCCCCGGCAAAGAGATCGACAACCATATTGCCGACGCCGACAAAATGGTCGACGCCGCGCTCACCCCGGCAGAAGCAGAATCCACATGGAAGAGTGCCAGCATCGCGCAGCGCCGGGATGTCCTGAGCCGCGCCGACCTGCCGCAGGCAACAAAGTACAAAATTGGCAACAACTGGCAAGCACTGTCCAAACCTGTTCAGGCGGAACTGACGCGGGTGATGTCGGAAGACCAGGCGCGTCTAGCACAAACTGCGGAAGATGTCACTGTCAGTAAGTCAGGAGAATTACTGACAGTGACAACGTCATACGGAACCAAGCAACAATCAAGCCAAAAAATGGCGCAGTCTACTGCTGAAAATGGTCGTCTAGCTGCTAGACCGCAGATTCCAGCCGCTCGGGAAAAGATACCTGAGTTGATGGATAACCAAGGCGAATGGACGGGGCATGGTGAAAAAGTACGTTCTGAGGCAATGAGCGGGAGACATCCTGAACTACAGGAACTTATCGAGGTAAAACAGAAAGGGGACACCGTCACAAGAGATGATGTTAAGGCTGCTGTAGCTCGATATTTTCATAGAACAGAGGTAACAACGCTTGTTCGTGGTGGCGGGCAACTTGCCACAGATGTACAAACCGCATGGGAAGAGCATATTCCCGGTGGATTGAATTCTGACCAGGAACGTATTGATGAAAATCAAAGAAAATTCGCACAAGAAGATTTGGCACGAAAAGAGTCAAAGACTTCAAACAAGTCGAAGCCGAAAACTGTCTCTGACGCCATCAGGCAGCAACTCGATGCCACCGGGCGGTTCGATGCCGAAACCCATGCCGCCTACGCTGAACTGGTCGCGGCTTACTACGAGAACACGGCAAAGCGGCTGAAGCTGACGCCGATGGAGTTGTTCCAGCGGTATCCGCTCAACATCACCGCCAGCGGGGAGATCGAGGGCGGGGATTATGGGCAGGCGCTGGCCAGCCAGCCGCCGAAAGGATGGAAGCACATCAAAGGCGGATTGGGTGCCGCAACTTTGTGGCACGGAAAATCAGATGCACAGGCGGTCTTCTGGACTGACCTGAAGGGCAAGCTGGCGCAAGACCTGCCCGCGCTTGCCGGGTACTCGCATTCGTTGGACAGGGAGCACATCACCCACATCAAAACTCGCCACGGCAACGAGACACGGCCTGGTCAGCTTTCAGTTACGGCTGCTGACATCGCAAAAATACCGGACATCGTGACGCATTACGATGAGATATCCCCCGACGTTCGCACCAAAGACAGCCGGGGGAACACGCTTCGCAACGTGGTATATGCGAAGGAGACGCCAGGCGGGACTTTGATCTACGTGGAGACGGTATCGAAACAGCGCAAGAATATGCGCGGCGTGACCATGTTGAAGTATCCCCCATCGGTAAGTGCTTCGACCGCACTGAAGCGGGCTAACGCTACCATAACGTCCGAAACGCATGGGGGCATGCCTGAGAGCGTAGACCAAGAAGGCACGGAATACAACCAGCTTTCCAAAAAAGCGACCCGTGAGGATATACAGGACATCATTTCACTGCTTGAATCCGGGCGTGGTTACACGATCTCCCCGCCTGTTTCCGCACGTCCAGACCAGCCGCAACCGTGGACGTTGCGCGTGGACAACAAGACCAGCTTCTCAACCTCCGCCAAGGATATTGTTGGCTCCGCCAGCCAGAAAGACTACGACGCGGCGCTGGCCGCTGGCGACATCCAGA
>BNUB01000004.1 GCA_025997045.1 Betaproteobacteria bacterium | reverse complement strand
CAGCGACCTCAACGGGTCGCAGGTGGATGGAAGTCATGTTCGGCAGCGATCCCCGCCGATCTTTACCCCCTGAGCGGGATTTGCGGCGCTTGTGGGCGAAGCGCAGTTGTGCGATCAACTCACGGCGTAACTGGCCACGCGGCAAGGCGTAGAGCGCACAGTAAATGGTCTCATGCGAGAGGTGCCAGCCGGGTTCGTCAGGGCGCATGTGTCGCAGTCTGCCTGCTATTTGCTGCGGTGACCCGCTTTGTCCGAGCAGGTCGCATACACAGGCAAACAGCGGCGAGTCGGGGGGAGCTTTCGCGGGTCTCGGCGGCACCGCGCACGTGTGGCGACTCCCGCTCGCTGTGCATCGTAGCTGCGGGCGCTGGGCGCATTGCGGGCAATCTCCCGGGTAATGCTCGATGGCGCGCGATTGAGTTGCCGCGCGATCGCGCGGCAACTCAATCCAAGATTCAACCCGCGCTGAATCTCGTTGCGTTCGCCTGTCACCATGTGTTCGTAGGTTTTTTTCATCCAGCACCCTACCAGATTTGGGGGTGTTGCACTTCATTATGGAGTCCGCTAGGCTTAAAGATGCGTCGATTTGCCGATAGACTTCCGGCTGCGCGATCAAAGCAATATTGGTTTCAATTGCCTCCAACTCTCTTTGCGCAGCCTCCAAACTGGATTTCATGCTTGCGCTGTTGGCGTATTGATTTAGCTCGAACGTGACCAGAAATTTTTCCGCAGCAATAATGTTTTCAAGGCTGCCGGATGCACCGATTTCTATCAAACCAGATAGCTTGTTTTTCTGGAATCTATCTTTAGTTTGTGATGGTTCAGACAATAATAATTCTTCCCACGCGACCTTCTCGCCAAATGAGTTGACGGTTAAAGAGACCAACAGTTTATCTGTCATATACTGAATCCTTTCTCTTTCGTGAATTCTTTACCAAAAAAATCAATCAAGGTACGGGTGGCATACTCCGGAATTTTCGCCATCGCCATCCATGCCCATGCGGCCTCTTCGTCCCCAACCGCAGCGGCGGCGCTGGCCTCACCACAGTAGATCAGATTCTGGCTCAACCCTTCTTTTTCCGCTTCCGGCATATAGCTCTTCGGCAGCGGGCGTTCAAGGGTGTTGTCCGTAGTATCCATTTTTCATACTCCTGTGTTATACGTCACTCAAAACGAGACATCCGTTTTTGACACCCACCCCAACTGCCGGGGCCGTCTGTAAATCCAGTAGGAAAGGCTTCGGATAATCCGGGACAGACAGCATTTCCAACAGCATTTCCACGGTGTCCGGTTCCACGGTGTCTGGTTTCACCAAGTTGTTCACGGGCACGCTCTTCGGTTCAAGTTTGTCAACTCCTGCCCAAGATAGCCGCCCCTCAACGGGTCGGCTATCTTCAACACCAGCCGGTGCCGGGTCTTTACATGGTTTGCTTTCACCCGGACGAGGGAAAGGCGGTTGGTTCGCGGGGAGCGACGGTTTAGGCAATTTCAGTGGGGGAGTGCGTTTTGAGCCAGTCAGCCAGGGCGGCATTTATGCGGGTTTGCCACCCCTTGCCGGTCGCCCGAAAAGCCGATTCAACATCAGGCGCCAAGCGGATATTGGTATTTTTGCGGGGATTGACGGCCAGCGGACGACCCCGGCGCGCAACAAGTTTTTCCTGTAGTTCCGCCCGTGAATGGCTGACTATCGCACCACTCCAGAATGCAGACACCGCTGCCGCGTCATTGGGATCATAAGGGCAGTCCGGATCATCAACATAGTCCGGCGCAGCCGCCAGCGCCGCCGCCAAAGATTCAGCGGAGGGCAAATTCTTGGTACTTCTTTGTCTCATGCTTGCTCCCTTCTCGGCAAGAAATAACGTGGGCAGAAGATCCGCGATCCGTCCAAACCAGATATACAACACGGTCATGCAGCCAACAGAGCGACCGCAGGCGCTGTTCCCCGTAGGCTTCGGTGTCATCCTCCCAGGTGTGCATGGGAAAATCGAACACGGATTCGACGCCCGCAAGGTCAATGTCATGGTCAGCAATGTTAAGCAATCGCTTGGATTCATCATAGGTGATCATGATTTATTGTACGCGCAAAAATCATGGGTGCAAGTTTTCGTGACCCGGTGCGCGGCAAGCCTCGCCCGTAAAAAAGGGGAAGTTTTATCTGTCATGTGCCGCTGGCATCCTGCGCAAGACAGGAGATGTCAGGTCAAGCCTTCCTGATCACCCGGTCTGCCCGGAGCTTGAGCTGCTGTCGCTCACGACCTGGGAGCCGTCGCTGCCTGGCAGGGCCGGTCGGTGGGTTGCCAGCAGTGCCCCGGCATAGCGCGTGGTGATGTGTGAAATTGGTGAGATTCATTGGTCGCCGTTGTGCGATTGACGTAGCATAACCATGCCGTAACCACAACAACAGGAGAATAACAGCATGGAAATCGACATCGGTATCAGCAAGGAAGATCGCGCCAAGATCGCCGGAGGGCTGTCAAAGCTGCTCGCTGACAGCTACACCTTGTACCTGACCACGCACAATTTCCACTGGAACGTGACCGGGCCCATGTTCAACACCCTGCACCTGATGTTCGAGGGGCAGTACAACGAGCTGGCGCTGGCGGTGGATTTGATCGCGGAACGCATCCGCGCGCTGGGCTTTCCCGCGCCGGGCTCTTACAAGCAGTTCCAGAAGCTCACCAGCATTGCCGAACCCGAGGGTGTGCCCAGTGCGGAAGAGATGATCAGCCTGCTGGTGAAAGGACAGGAAGCGGTGGCGAAAACCGCACGGGGCGTGGTCAAGATTGCCGACAAGGCCAGCGACGAGCCGACGCTCGACCTGCTCACCCAGCGTATGCAATTGCATGAGAAAAACGCCTGGATGCTGCGCAGCCTGCTGGAAAAGTAAAAGTGTTACCCCGGTAACAAAATACCTGATGCTGCGCCGGGTTTGGGAGGGGCGTTGCATGCAACGCCCTCCCCTCAAAACCGATATCCCGCCTTCACATCTATACGATGCTGACCAAAGCGTAAGGAATACTGTGGCGGCCCCTCAACTGCTCCAGTGTGAGCGCCCCTTGTCCTTGGCGCGCAGCATGGCCTGCTCTGCGGCCTGTAGCAGGGTGCCAGCGGACATGCCCTGCTCGGGATAGCGGGCCAGGCCGACGCTGCAGGTGATTTCGATTTGACTGCCCTCGGCATCCACGGTGAAAGGATCCGAAATCATGCTCACGACTCTGGCCGCGATGCGCTCGGCCACCGAGCTTGCGCCAAAGTCGGAAAACAGGATGCCAAACTGATCAAGCTGCAGATGGGCGACCGTATCCTCTTCATGAAAGATTTCGTGTAGCCGCCGCGCCACTTCGTAGAGCAGGCGATTGCTGATGGCGACGCCATTTTTCTCGCTGATCGGCACGAAATAGTCGAGGTCGATGAACAGCACGGCCAAGCCGCATTGATGGGCCTGAACGTGCGGAATCATGAGTTCAAGCCGGTTGAGCAGCAGCGCGCGGTTGGCCAGCCCGGTCAGGGGGTCGAAATTGGCGTCGTACCAGATTTTTTCTTCTTTACGCCGCTCGGCGCTGACATCGGTGAGCAGAACCAGACGGCGATCATGGGCGATATTGCCGGCAAACACTGCGTGGGCAGTAAAAAAGCGCCCGGCATCGTCGAGCGCGCGCAGGCCGTCGAAATCGCCCTCGCGGCTGCCGGTGTTGCCCGCGTCCCATTGCGCGCTCAGTTGCACCAGATTGCGGGCGTCGTCCCGGACAGGGGAGAGCATATCGGCAGTCTGGCCGCTGACGTCTGCGGCCGCGTAACCGGTAATGGCGGTAAACGCCGGATTGACCTGGGTAATGCGGTTTTGCCTGTCGAGTTCAATGACGCCTTCGCGCATGGTATCGAACAAGGTGCGGAATTGCAGCGCATTGTCGTGGCCCTGGCGGGCGAGACGTTCGGTGTACGAGAGGATGAAGAGCAGGATGCCGACCAGCGCCAGAATCAGCGCGGAAATCGCGGCGCCGGTGAATTTCATCCTGCGGAGAATCGGCTTGAGTGGCGCCAGCGCCTCATCGAGGACAAGGGATGAGAGCGCGATTTGATCACCCGGCAGACGTGTCCAGGCGATGAGGTGGGCGCTGCCGTCGCTGGTTTCGGTGGTGACGATAGCGCCGGTTTTGAGTTCGGGGTGTTGCAGGTAATAGCGATTCGGGGGAACCCGCTTGCCAAAGATTTCCTCGGGGTTGCCCGTGCGTAAAATGAATTGACCGTCGGGGGTGAGCAGCGACACGACTTCATGGGTGCTCTCCAGATATCGCTCGATGCGTTTCTGCAAGGAGTTGAGCGGGATCGAGAGTACAACCATGTTGGTGAGTTTGTCGTCACGGTAAACGCCACGCGCAAAGGGGACGATCCAGGTGGAGGAGATGCGGCTCATTATCGGTGGGTCGAGCACCAGCAGGTCTTTTTTGCTGCGGATCAGGAGACGGAAATAGTTGCGATCCCCCACGTAGCTGCGGGGCACAGGGCCGGTCGAAGAGGCGACAATGTGTTCGTCTTCGACGAGAAACATACGGGCGCCATCTGCGACCGCGAGGTTTTCACTCATGATCCGGCTCTGCCGGGTGAAGGACTCCGCACCTTGAGGCGCGGCCTCACGCGCGACGAGCACGGAGAGATCGTAATAGTCCATCGTGGCCTGAACGGCGCTGGAGAGGGCGTTGACCTTGCGTTGGCTCTGAATCTTGAGCCGCTCAAGTGCCACCTCTTCGAGATTCCTGATAGCGCCAAACAAGCTGACCCACAACAGCGCCAGAGCGACAACACTGCTGATTACAACGACCATGCGCAGGGCGCAGGACAGTTTGGCGGGGGAGGGAGACGGCGTGGGCATGGGCCTGCTTTCTTTTTGGGGCGCCAAAGGAACAACCAGGAACAGGCAAATTACACCACAGACCTGGCAGGTCGTGGTGTTTTGCGGGCGTGTGCGAGCACTTTATTCTTGGTTGCTGTGGTTCTGGCAACAGCCTGCCGATGTGTTTGCTTGCGTAGCCTGGGGTAGAGGATCGACGCCGCCGGGATGCCAGGGGTGGCAGCGCGCCAGCCGCCGCAGCGCGAGCCAACTGCCCTTGCCGATACCGTAGACGGCGATTGCTTCAAGCGCATAGTTTGAACAGCTCGGGTAAAAGCGGCAGCGCGGGCCGAGGAGCGGGCTGATGCCAAGCTGGTAGGCGCGAATCAGGGCGCTGAAAAAGCGCGCCACGGCGGTGCGTGGCGTGTCCGGGCAGTGGAGCTGCTCAGTTGCCATGCATTTTCTTGAGTTTTTCACGCCGTTCCTGCGCTTCGAGCGACAAGGTGGCCGTCGGTCGGGCGAGCAGGCGGGCGATACCAATCGGCTCGCCGGTTTCTTCACACCAGCCGTAGTCGCCAGCATCAATGCGGGCGATGGCGTCCTCGACTTTCTTCAGCAGCTTGCGTTCACGGTCACGCACCCGCAGCTCCAGGGTGTGCTCCTCTTCCACGCTGGCACGGTCTGAGGGGTCAGGGGTGGATTCGTTATCCTGCAGGTGCGAAGTGGTCTGCTGGGCGTTGTTGAGGAGCTGGCTCTGCTCATCCTGCAAACGCAAACGGAAAAAAGCCAATTGCCGGGGCGACATGTAGTCGTCCTCGGGCGCGGCCAGAATTTCTTCTTCGGTCATCGGGGCGGGCGTCGTAAGAGTATTCATCTTGTATGTCCTGTTGTTTCCGTCTGGTTCCGTCCGAACCGGTAGCCCGGAAGCGTACCGCAAACCGGGTTTTGATGCGACCCCACTATCATCAGGGAAAGGCGGATTTTACGGAAACAAACGCGAACCGGCGCGGATGGCAGATGTGCCTGTCCGCGCCCAGGGCTGGATTGATTACTGCCAGCCCCCGCCCAGCACCTTGTAGAGCACCACGCGGTTGCTCGCTTCGGTGAGGCGGGTGACGATCAGCTCCTGTTCGGCAGCGTACTGCGAGCGCTGGGCGTCGAGCAGCACGAGGTGGCTGTCGATGCCGCTGCGGTAACGCGCTTCGGACAGGCGATAGCTTTCGTTGGCGGCGTCGGCCACGGCGCGACGGGCGTTGAGCTGCTCGGTGAGGGTGGCGCGGTCGACGAGCGCGTCAGCCACTTCGCGGAAAGCGGACTGGATGGCTTTTTCGTATTGCGCCACCTGAATGTCGCGTTCGATTTCGGCGCGGTCGAGATTGGCGCGCAAGGCCCCGGCGTGGAAGATCGGCAGGGTGATGCGGGGGGCGAAGGCCCACGTGCCGGTACCGGCTTCAAACAGGTTGTCGAGGGTGGCGCTGGCGGTGCCGGCGCTGGCGGTGAGCGAGATGTTGGGGAAGAACGCCGCCCGGGCCGCGCCGATGTTGGCGTTGGCCGCCCGTAGCAGGTGTTCGGCCTGCAATACGTCGGGGCGTCGGGTCAGCACTTCGGACGGAATGCCGGCAGGCAGTTCGGCGATGCGGGCGATGGCGTCGATCAGCTTCACCGCTTGCAGGTCTTCCGCCACCGTGGTGCCGGTGAGCAGGGCGAGCGCGTTCTGGTCACGGGTGAATTGGGCGCGATAGCGCGCGCTGTCGGCGCGAGCACGCTCCATGGCGGTGCGCGCCTGGGAGAGGTCGAGCGCGGAAGCGGCGCCGGCATCGACGCCCTGTTTGATCAGATCCACCGATTGCTGCTGGGTGGCGTAGGTGCGGCGGGCCAGATCCAGCAACTCATGATCGGCAGCCAGCGCCAGCCAGGCGTTGGCCACTTCGGCGACGAGGCTGATCTGGGCGCTGCGGCGGGCTTCTTTGGTGGCGAGGTAGCTCTCCAGCGCCTGATCGTTCAGGCTGCGCACGCGGCCAAAAAAGTCCAGTTCCCAGGCGGTGCCTATCCCGGCGCTGTATTGACGGGTGATGAGCGCATCGCCGGTCTGGCTGAGATTGGCGGGGACGCGCTGGGCATTCTGGCCGCCGCTCAGGTCGAGCGAGGGGTAGAGGTCGGCGCGCTGGATGCGGTATAGCGCCCGGACGCGCTCGATATTGAGCGCGGCGACGCGCAGGTCGCGGTTATTGGCGAGGGCAAGGTCGATGACTTCCAGCAGCCTGGGGTCGGCGAAGTAGTCGCGCCAGGGCAGTTCCGCCGCTACGGGGGTGGCGGCTTCCGCCGCCACGGTCGGCCATGTGGCCGGAACCGGGGCTTGCGGGCGCTCGTAAGTGGGCGCGAGCGTGCACGCGGTGGCGGCGAAGCTTGTCGCCAGGATGGTGCAGAGGGTGCGAATCTGGTGCGTCATGACTTGATGGCCTCGGTGGCGGGAACACTTGCCGCGTCCTGGGGATCCGGCTTGTCCTTGAAGATGCGTTTGATCGAGACGTAGAACAGGGGCACAAAGAAGATGCCGATGGCGGTGGCGGAGATGGTGCCACCGAGCACCCCGGTGCCGATCGCGTTCTGGCTGCCGGAACCGGCGCCGGTGGCGCGCGCCAGCGGCAATACGCCGAGGGCGAAAGCGAGCGAGGTCATCAGGATCGGGCGCAGGCGCATCCGTGCCGCGAGGAGAGCCGCTTCGATGGCGTCCCTGCCTGCTTCCATTTCGTGCTTGGCGAATTCGACGATCAGAATCGCATTCTTCGCCGACAGGCCGATGGTGGCGAGCAGCCCGACCTGGAAGTAGACGTCGTTCGACAGTCCGCGTCCGGTGGCTGCCAAGAGTGAGCCGATGACCCCGAGCGGAATGATCATGATCACCGCGAACGGCACCGACCAGCTCTCATAGAGCGCCGCCAGACACAGGAACACCACCAGCACCGAGAGCGCATACAGGGCCGGGGCCTGTGCGCCCGAGCGCAGCTCCTCGTAGGTGACGCCCGTCCACTCGAAGCCGACGCCGGGCGGCAATTTTTGCGCGAGTTCTTCGACCGCAGCGATGGCTTCACCGGTGGACAGTCCCGGTGCGGCGTTGCCCTGGATTTCAAACGAGGGCAGGCCGTTGTAGCGTTCCAGCCGGGGCGAGCCATACGTCCACCGCGTGGTGGTGAAGGCCGAGAGCGGCACCATCTGCCCGTTCTTGTTGCGCACATACCACTTGTCAAGGTCTTCCGGCCTCATCCGTGAGGGGGCGTCGGCTTGCAGGTAGACCTTCTTGATCCGGCCACGGTCGAGGAAGTCGTTGACGTACACGCCGCCCCAGGCGGTTGACATGGTGTTGTTGATATCGGCCACCGCCACGCCGAGCGCACCGGCCTTGGCATGGTCGATGTTGAGGGCGAATTCCGGGGTGTCTTCCATGCCGTTGGGGCGTACCGCCACCAGACGCTTGTCCTGGGCGGCCATGCCGAGGAACTGGTTACGCGCAGCGAGCAGCGCCTCATGGCCGATACCGCCGCGGTCTACGATCATGAGATCGAAGCCGTTGGAGGTGCCCAGCTCCAGCACGGCGGGGGGCACGATGGCGAAGGCGGAGGCTTCGCGGATTTGCGACAGCGCGCCATTGGCCCGGTTGGAGAGCGATTTGACATCCTGCCCCGGTTCCCTACGCTCGTCCCAGTGTTTGAGCTTGATGAAGGCCATCCCCATGTTCTGGCCGACGCCGCCGAAACCGAAGCCGCAGATGGTAAACACGGTGTCGACCACGTCCGGCTCTTTTTCACGGTAATAGGCGCGAATCTTGTCGAGCACGGCCAGGGTGCGTTCCTGGGTGGCCCCTGCGGGCAGGGTGACGATGTTGGGCATGATGCCCTGATCTTCTTCCGGCAGAAAGGAGGTCGGCAGGCGGTGAAAGAGCACGACCAGCAGGCCGATGATCAGGAGGTAGATCAGCAGGAAACGGCCGCTACGCTGCAAGATGCCGCCCACGGCGTTCTCGTAGCGTGCGCTGTTGCGTGCGAACATGCCGTTGAACCAGTGGAAGAAGCCGCCCAGCAGCCCGCCTTCGCCGGCTTCGTGGCCCTTGTCGATCGGTTTGAGGATGGTGGCGCACAGCGCCGGGGTCAGCACGATGGCGACCAGCACCGACAGCGCCATGGCCGAGACGATGGTGATCGAGAACTGGCGGTAGATGACGCCGGTGGAGCCGCCGAAGAAGGCCATCGGGACGAACACCGCCGAGAGCACGAGGGCGATACCGATCAGCGCGCTGGTGATCTGATCCATCGACTTGCGCGTGGCTTCCTTGGGCGAGAGCCCTTCCTCGCTCATGATGCGCTCGACGTTCTCAACCACCACGATGGCGTCATCGACCAACAGACCAATGGCGAGCACGAGGCCGAACATGGTCAGGGTGTTGATCGAGAAACCGAAGGCGGCCATGATCGCAAAGGTGCCCAGCAGCACGACGGGCACGGCGATGGTCGGAATGATCGTGGCGCGGATGTTTTCCAGAAACAGGTACATCACCAGAAACACCAGCACGATGGCTTCGATCAGCGTCCACACCACTTCCTCGATCGAAATCTTCACGAACGGCGTGGTGTCGTAAGGGATCACCACTTCCACCCCTTCCGGGAAATAGGGCCTGAGTTCTTCGACCTTGGCCTTTACCGCATCGGCGGTGGTCAGGGCATTGGCCCCGGCGGCGAGCTTGATGCCGATACCGCCGGAGGGGCGGCCATTGTAGAGGGCGCTGAAACCGTAGTTTTCCTGGCCGATCTCGATGCGGGCCACGTCGCGCAGACGCACTTCGCCGCCGTCCTGGGCGCTGCGCAGGATGATGTTCTCGAACTCTTCGGCAGTTTCGAGGCGGTTTTGCGCGGTGATACTGGCGGTAAAGCCCTGACCGGGGACGGAGGGGGCGCCGCCGAGCTGGCCTGCGGAAACCTGGGCGTTCTGCGTCAGCAGTGCGGCTTGCACGTCGCCCGGGGTCAGGCTGTAGTTGTTGAGCTTGTCGGGGTCGATCCACACCCGCATCGCGTACTGGCCGCCGAACACCTCCACTTCACCGACGCCGGTGACGCGGGTGAGCGGGTCTTGCACCGAGGAGACGAGAAAGTCGGCGAGGTCGGCGTTGGTGTGACCTTTATCGGAGACGAAACCGACCACCATCAGGAAGTTACGCGCCGACTTGACGACTTGCACCCCCTGATTCTGCACGGCTTGCGGCAACAGGGGCAGCGCCAGTTGCAGCTTGTTCTGGGTCTGCACCTGGGCGATGTCGGCGTTGACCCCGGCATCGAAAGTCAGGGTGACGGCGGTGCGCCCGTAAGAGTCGCTGGTGGAGCTCATGTAGAGCAGATTGTCGATCCCGGTCATCTTCTGTTCGATGATCTGGGTGACGGATTCTTCCACCGCCTTGGCGGTCGCGCCGGGGTAGCGGGCGTTGATCACCACCGTCGGCGGGGCGATGTCCGGGTATTGCTGTACCGGCAGGGTGAGGATGGACAACACCCCCGCCATCATGATGATGATGGCGATCACCCAGGCAAAAATGGGCCGGTCAATAAAAAAACGTGCCATGACTCGTGGCCCCTTATTGAGCGGCTACGGGAGCGGCGGCAGTTTCGCCTGCGCCCTGCGCACCGAGGATTTGGGGCTGAACCTTGACGCCCGGACGGATTTTTTGCAGCCCCTCGACGATCACCTGGTCGCCCGCTGCGATGCCGCCGGTGACGATCCAGTGTTTGCCCTGAGTGCCACGGAGTTGCACCGGGCGCGGTTCGGCCTGATTTTCCGCGTTGACCAGTACGACCTGGGCGTTGCCGCGCGGGTCGTGGCTGACCGCCGCATGCGGCAGCAGAATCGCCTGTTCGGTCTGGCCCTGCACCAGACGGGCGCGCACGTACATGCCGGGCAGCAACTCGCCGTTCGGGTTGGGGAAGCGGGCGCGCAAGGTGACGCTGCCGGTGTTGGGGTCAACCGAGACCTCGGAAAACGCGAGCTTGCCTTCTTGCCCGTACTCGCTGCCGTCTTCAAGGACGAGCCGTACCGGCAGGTCATGGTCACGGGTGTTCGACGACAGCGTACCCTCGGCGATTTCGCGCCGCAGACGTTGCATGTCGGCGCTTGATTGGGTGAGGTCGACGTAGATCGGGTCAAGTTGCTGCACGGTGGCAAGCGCACTGGCCTGATTGGCCGTGACCAGCGCACCGGGGGTGACCAGCGAGCGCCCGATGCGTCCGGAGATCGGCGCGCGCAGGCGGGTGAAATCGAGATCGATCCGGGTCTTTTCAATCGCGGCGCGGGCGGCGGCGACATCGGCTTCGGCGAGCTTGAGCGCGGCATCGGCGTCGTCATTGGCCTGCCGGCTCACGGCTTCGACCTTCACCAGATCGGCATAGCGTTCGGCCTTCAGCCGCGTGTTGGTGAGATTGGCCTGGGCACGCGCCAGATTGGCGGCGGCGCTGTCATAGGCGGCCTGATAGGTCGCGGGGTCGATCTGGTAGAGCGTCTGTCCGGCGTTGACCGTGCTGCCCTCGGTAAACAGGCGTTTCTGGATGAGGCCGGTGACCTGGGGGCGCAATTCGGCCACCAGATAGGGGGTCGTGCGTCCGGGCAGTTCAGTGACGAGTGGCGCTGACTCGATTTTGGCGACGACCACGCCGACGGAGACGGGGCCAGAAGCCTGGGGGGGAGCCTGGTCGCTGTTGCATGCTGCAAGCATCAGGGTGCTGGCAAGTACGATCACCAAAGGAGCGGGAGATTGCCGGAAGCGGATCTGCATGGGAGTCTCGTGGGATGAGGTGGAACCGTTTCCATGCGAACGCAGGCGAACGGTCATTCTAGATTGAACGCTCATTCTATGTTAAGATGCGCCGCGTTGACAAGCTATCGAATGTATCCGAAATGTATCCGCCACGTACTCCCAGCCCTCCCGGACAGCCCTTATGACTGCTGATGCCACCCTACCCGCCGACCAGAGCCGGGCGGCAGCGCGGCGCGCCCAGATTCTCGATGCAGCGGCGCAGTGTTTTCGTGCACATGGTTTCCACGGCGCGAGCATTGCCCGTATTTCGCAACTGGCCGGCATGAGCACCGGGCATATCTACCATTATTTCGAGAACAAGGAGGCGATCATCGCCGCCATTGTCGAACGCGATCTCGAACAGTTGCTCATGATCTCAGCCGAGATGCGTGCATCCAGCGACATCATTGAAGCGATGATCGAGTGCGTGGCGGTGGGGGTGATCGACAATCTGGATGCCGATACGGCGGCGCTCAAGCTCGAAATCGTCGCCGAGGCCGCACGCAATCCGGAGGTGTCGCGGGTGGTGCATGCGGCGGACTGCTGCTGCGTGGCGAGTCTGGTCGAAACCTTGCGCATCGCCCGCAGAGCCGGGGGCCAGCACGATGATGATGCCCAGTTGACAGCGATGACCGAAGTGTTGGGCGCCATCTTCGATGGCCTGGCGATACGGGCCATTCGCAACCCGGATCTCGATCGTCAGCAGGTGGTGGCGATGGTGGAGCACGTGGTGCGCAGCGTGATCGCAGACCCGCATTGGGGAACAGAAGAGCGGCTGCGCGAGGCCGCGCCCCAGGCGGTTTGACATTCGTCTTGTTTTGTCATACATTTAAGACAGGTTCTTCCGGGGTTTTCGCCATGGCTTCCGCTGTTCCCTCTTCCGACATCCGCATCAATGCCCGCCTCTCCGGCGCGGATGCCGCGCGGTTCCAGGAGTTATTGAGCCGCAGCGGCCTGCCCGCTTCCGATCTGCTGCGTGATGCGCTGCGCGAATATCACGCCGCGCATGTGCGTCCGCAACGCGATTCCGTGGCGCTGCTGGCGGGCTATATCGGTTCGGGTGAGGGGCCGGAGGATTTGTCGGTGCGTTACAAGGATTACCTCACCGAAGCCCTGGAAGAAAAAATTCCGCTCATGGTGCAGGAGCCGCATGATCCTCGCTGACAGCGGTTTCTGGATCGCCCTTGGCAATCGCCGCGACCGCCATCACGCCAAGGCGCTTGCGGCGGCCAAACATTGGTCAGGCGAGGGTTTTGTCACCACATGGCCGGTGTTGACCGAGGTCACACACCTGCTGACGGCGCGCGTCGGGGTGCATCAGGCGCTGGAGTTTATCGACGCCATCGCGCAAGGTGCTGCGCATGTGCCGACGGCACCCGACGATGCGCTGACACGTGCCGCTTATCTGATGCGCCGTTACCGCGATCTGCCGATGGATCTGGCCGATGCCTCGCTGCTGATTCTGGCCGAGCAACTGGAAGAAGGGCGCATTCTCTCGACAGATATGCGTGATTTCGCCGGTTATCGCTGGAAAAACACCAGACCTTTCATCAATGTACTGTTGTACGGTTAAAAAAGACAAAACATGCTTCACCCTGCCCGTTTCGACGTTGTTGTGGTCGGCGGCGGCCACGCTGGAACCGAGGCGGCGCTGGCTGCCGCCCGCATGGGCTGCCGTACTTTGCTCCTTACGCATCATTTCGAGACGCTGGGGGTGATGAGCTGTAATCCTTCCATCGGCGGCATTGGCAAGGGGCATCTGGTCAAGGAAGTCGATGCGCTTGGCGGGGCGATGGCGGCGGCGGCGGACGAAGGCGGTATCCAGTTCCGCATTCTCAACGCATCGAAAGGGCCGGCCGTGCGGGCGACGCGCGTGCAGGCGGATCGCGTGCTCTACAAAGGCGCCATCCGGCAGCGTCTGGAGAATCAGCCCAATTTGTGGCTGTTCCAGCAGGCGGTCGATGATCTCATCGTGGAAGGCGGGCGCGTCACCGGCGTTGTCACCCAAATCGGGCTGCGCTTTGCGGCGGATGCGGTGGTGCTCACTGCCGGAACCTTCCTCAACGGCTTGATCCATGTCGGGCTGGCGCACTATCCGGCGGGCCGCGCGGGCGATCCACCGGCGATCCGGCTGGGCGAGCGCCTGAAAGAACTCAAGCTGCCGCAAGGACGGCTCAAAACCGGCACGCCGCCCCGGCTCGACGCCCGCAGCATCGACTTTTCGGGGATGACCGTGCAGCACGGCGACACGCCACTGCCCGTATTCAGCTTTCTCGGTCACGCCGCGCAACACCCGGCGCAACTGCCCTGTTGGGTGACCGAGACCAATCCCCGCACGCACGACATCATCCGCGCCAATCTCGACCGCTCGCCGATGTACACCGGCGTGATCGAAGGCGTCGGGCCGCGCTACTGCCCCTCCATCGAAGACAAAATCCACCGCTTCGCTGACCGCGACCGTCACCACGTTTTTCTGGAACCGGAAGGCTTGCAGACGCACGAGATCTACCCCAACGGCATCTCCACCTCGCTGCCCTACGATGTGCAGCTCGATTTTGTGCACTCGATTGCCGGCCTGGAGCACGCCCACATCCTGCGCCCCGGCTACGCCATCGAATACGACTATTTCGATCCGCGCCACTTGCGCTCATCGCTGGAAACCCGCGACATCGGCGGACTTTTTTTCGCGGGCCAGATCAACGGCACCACCGGCTACGAAGAGGCTGCCGCGCAGGGGCTGCTCGCGGGGCTGAACGCCGCGCTGCAAACGCAAGGGCGCGAGCCATGGCGTCCGCGCCGGGACGAAGCCTACCTTGGCGTGATGGTCGATGACCTCATCACCCGTGGCGTCTCCGAACCGTACCGGATGTTCACCTCACGCGCCGAATACCGCCTGCAATTGCGCGAAGACAACGCCGACCTGCGCCTCACCGGGAAAGGCCGCGAATTGGGGTTGATCGACGATGTCCGTTGGGCGGCGTTCTGCGCCAAACGCGAGGCCATCGAACGCGGCACGGCGGCGCTGAAATCAGCCTGGGCGCGGCCCGAGGCGATCCCTGAAAGCGGGCAGGAACGCGTCCTCGGCAAGTTACTGGAACGCGAAACCCGATATTTCGACCTGCTGCGTCGCCCGAATGTGAGCTGGGATGCGCTGATGTCGCTCCCCAACGCGCCGGAAATTGCCAGCGACGATGCGCGAGTGATCGAACAAATCGAGATCGCCGCCAAATACCAGGGCTATATCGACCGCCAGCAGGATGAAGTCGCCCGCCAGTCCGACGCCGGGGCGCTGCGTCTGCCCGAGAGCATCGACTACGCCGAAGTGCGCGGCCTCTCCCGCGAAGTCCAGCAAAAGCTCAACACCGCCCGCCCCGAAACCATCGCGCAGGCGGGTCGAGTGCAAGGCGTGACGCCAGCGGCCATTTCGCTGCTGCTGGTCTGGCTCAAACGCCACGACGCGGCGGCGCGCACATGAGCGGCGTGCTCGCGCCGCACGCACGGGATCTGGCCGACGGTCTGGCTGCCTTGGGCCTGGACGCCGCGCCGGAGTTGCCTGCCCGGCTGCTGGCTTACGGCGAATTGCTGCTGAAGTGGAACAAGGTCTACAACCTCACCGCGATCCGCGACCCGCGTGAAGTCATCACCCATCACCTGCTGGATGCGCTCGCCGTGTGGCCGTGGGTCAAACAACTGCACTCGCTCGTGGATGTCGGCTCCGGCGCGGGGCTACCCGGCATTGCGCTCGCGCTCGCCTGCCCCGGTTTGAGCGTGCATTCAGTTGAAACTGTGGGTAAAAAGGCGAGCTTCCAGCAGCAGGCGAAAATCGAATTGCGGCTGGATAACTTTCAGGTAATCAACCGGCGGGTCGAGGCGATTCCGGCGGCGGATGTGCCCGGCGGCGGTGCGGAAGGCGTGATTTCGCGGGCATTTGCCAGTCTGGCGGATTTCGTGAGTCTGGCGGGGCATCTGGCAGGCGAGGGCGGGGCGCTTTATGCGATGAAAGGTGTATTACCAAAGGCTGAAATAGCGGCGCTGCCTGCGGGGTGGCGAGTTGATGCGGTGCAGGCGCTTACGGTGCCGGGGCTGGGGGCGGAGCGGCATCTTGTGATATTCAGGCCGCTCTTGCTGGAAAAAGCATAAGGGGAAATACCAGACTACCTGCCCCAAAGAAAGACGCATCGACTTCCGCGCAATTCAGCGTTTACGCAGGGGGAGAGGCAAGGTGACGGCAGTCACCTCTTCAGTCTTCTTTGTCGCTTTCAATGGCCTTGATCACTTTATCAAAATCCGACTGAAACAATCTGTCCTGTATTACGCGGTACTGTTCAAATTCGCTTTCTGCAAAGACTTTCGCGATTTCATGCGTGACTTTACCTTTGTTTTTCAACACTGCTTCGTCGTTGAACTCCAGAAATAAATCCAGTCTGGAAGCCCAATCCTGCATGGTCATGGGAATCTTCCGCCGGGCCTGACGTTCGGCGTAATCCAAATACATGCTCACTATTTCATTAAGGTCTCGCATCTCCAGCATGGAGAGATAGTTTTTTGCAAGAATGACGTCAGACTTTACAACTTTACCTTTGGGGGCGTTTTTCCAAGTGGTCAGCCCCATATGTTCTTTTTCATGGTCAGCCCTCTTCATGATAACTTCGGCAGCAGTGTTGCCATGAATGGCGAAGTGTAATTTGTTTTGAACCGTGGCGAAGAATTCCTGGGTTGTGACAGCATCCAGCGAGTAATCAACCGCAGTAGCATAAATATCGGTTATTTTCTGATAGAACTTCCGTTCGCTGGAGCGAATTTCACGGATTTCTTCCAGTAAATGGTCGAAATACGCTTCGTCAAAAACCTGTCCGTTTTCAAGGCGTTGTTTATCCAGAACATAGCCCTGTACCGCAAAGGTACGGAGAATCTTCGTTGCCCACTGGCGAAATTGTGTTGCCCGGACAGAATTGATGCGATAGCCAACTGAAATAATTGCATCCAGATTATAGTGTCGGGTTTTGTAGTTTTTCCCGTCGGAGGCAGTTACCGAGAAATCCTCGGTAACTGAATCCGCGTGGAGTTCGCCGGAGTTGAAGATATTTTTCAGATGCAGGGAGATGTTATCTGATGTGCAATCGAATAATTTTGCCATTGCCTTCTGTGTTAGCCAGACATTCTCGCCCTGCACTCTGACTTCCAGACTGTCCTCTGAGTTTTGACGGGTGAAGATGAGAAAATCAGCCGTGCTGTTCCTAATTTGCACGGCTTTTGATTCATGCTTCTTGTGCATGTTCTTGATCCCTATTTGTCAAAAAAGACCGCAACGGACTCTGCGCCGACAGGTATGGAATGTAATGCTCTTGGGCAAGTGCGAGCACAAGGCGATTACGTTCCAACGCTGTAGCGCGGGTAATGCGGGTGACGGTGGGTGGGAAGGCGGTGATGACCAGCATCTGCCCGCTGTTCAGCGCTTCGCGTTCTTCTGGCGTCGGGCGATAATCCGCGCTTTCGTGCGCGAAACTGCGCGCCAGCACCTTGATTGCACGCCCCTTGCGGCGGAGCAGGGAGCGCAAAACCTGTTGTTCCAATGGAGAGTGAAAACCACTGATAATGACTTTTTTGGTCTGTATCCACTGCGGCACGCGCTCCACTATTTCCAGAAATACATGTCCGGGACATTCGCGGGAGGCGATCAGGGCGAGCAAGGGTTCTGTCAGCAAGTTCACATTGCCTACGCCGACAATGCACGTTGCCAGTTCAGGATCGACACGCTGACGGCAGTGAGACGGTAAAGTGACGGGCAAGGGTTTCATGCTTCACCCGCACCATGCTGACAAAAGCCGCTGCCGTGCCGGAGGACAGACGCCCTATTTCGTAGAGCTTCGCCGCCATGGCGAGCTTGGCATCGTGGGCGAATGCGGCAGACGATTGCTGTACGCTGTCGGGGAGGTTGGGCGGAATTTCAAGCTGGATTTGCATGGCAGCGTACCTCGCGGTTTTTGTTCTTGGCATTATAGTAGGAGAAAGCATGAGGGCGAGCGGCATGTCGATGCCGAATTATCCGCCGTCGGGTTGGGAACACAAGAAGCTATGCTGAGTTGCTCACCCCCGCATGCTCGGCAAAAAACTTGCGCAAGAACTCAATAAAGCAGCGCGTCTTCGCGGGTAGCAGGCGGGTTTCGGTGATGGCGTAGACGGGAATGGGGGCACCCTGCCATTGCGGCAGCAAGCGGCGCAGTCGGCCATTGGCAAGGTCATCCGCGACGATTGGCTCTGGCGTCAGGATGATGCCCATGTCGAGCGTTGCCAGACAGCGAATCATGCCGACGCTGTTCAGCACGAAGCGTCCATTCGGCGTGACCGTGGCGGTTTCTTCTCCATTGTGCAGCGTCCACGCTTCTGCCTTTGCGTTCGTCAAACACTCGTGCTGCGCCAGATCAGCAGGTTTGTGAGGTTCGCCCGTGCGTTGCAGATAGCCGGGTGAGGCGTAAAGGCAGGTTGGGAGCGAGGCCAGATGGCGGGTAATCAGTTGTGAGTTTTCGGACTCGCCCATGCGGATCGCCACGTCAAAAGGCTCGCTCACCAGATCGACCCGGCGCGGGGTGAAGTCAAAATCGAAGTTGATGCCGGGGTAGTGGCGAGCGAATCCGGCGATGACGGGAGCCAGATAGGTCACCGCAAAATCGACCGGAAACGAGGCCCGCAGCACGCCACCGGGTTGGGTGAGGATTTCGCCGAGTTGCTCATGGGCAAGTCGCGCTTCATCGACGATGCGCTTGCAGCGCTCAAAGTAAATCTGCCCGGCTTCGGTCAACTCGACCTTGCGCGTCGTGCGGTGCAACAGGCGCAGGCCGATGGATTTTTCCAGTGCGCTGATGCGCCGCGACAGCGTGGAGTTCGGCATGCCGATGGTGGCGGCGGCGTTGCGGAAGCCCTTCGCTTTGACTACTTCCACGAACAGCGCCATATCGTTCAGAAGTTCCATGCTGATTGTTCCATTAATGCACCAATAAATTCAAAAATACGCTATTTATCCCATGATGCAATGAGTGGATGATGGCGGTCTCTTGTTCCCAACTGTCGAGGATTGCACCATGAACCAGCTATTTACTCCTATTCGTCTCGGGCGCTGTACCCTGTCAAACCGCCTGGTCATGGCGCCGATGACCCGCTCCCGCGCCCAGGTCGACGGTACGCCGGGCGAGCTTGCCGCCGAGTATTATGCCCAGCGCGCCAGCATTGGCCTGATTGTCGCCGAAGGCGTCCAGCCCTCGGATGACGGGCAGGGCTATCTCACCACGCCGGGTATCTATACCGATGCCCATGTCGCCGGGTGGCGCAAGACCACCTCCGCCGTGCATGACAAGGGCGGTCATCTCTTCATCCAGCTCATGCATGCCGGGCGCATGTCGCACCCGGACAACACGCCGCATCACCGTCAGGGCGTCGCGCCTTCGGCCATCGCGCCGGGCAGCGAGATATTCACCGCCACGGGCATGCAGCCCATTCCCGTGCCGCGTGCCCTGAGCACCGCTGAAGTGCGCCAGACCGTTGCGGATTTCCGCCTCGCGGCCCGTCGTGCCATGGAGGCCGGTGCCGATGGGGTTGAAATCCATGGCGCGAACGCCTATCTGATTCAACAGTTCTTTGCGCCGAGCGCCAACACCCGCACTGACGCCTACGGCGGTTCCATCGAGAATCGTGCCCGTTTTGCCATCGAAGTCGCCAGCGCCATTGCCGAAGAGATCGGTGCTGACAGAACCGCCATCCGTCTTTCTCCCGGCACCGCCATGTGGGGCATAGACGAAGGCGCGGAAGGGCCGGCCTTGTACCGCTATCTGGTTGCCGAGCTGGGGAAATTGGGGCTGGCGTACCTGCACATCATGCACCTGGGCAACGAGCCGTTGCTCGCGGAGATTCGTCAGTCGTGGAAGCAAACGCTGATTGTGAACAGGCCAGGCCGCCCGCGCGAACAGATTGGCAGCGATGTGGCGTCGGGCTTGGCGGATCTGGAAGCCTATGGGCAGACGGTGCTGGCAAACCCGGATTTCGTCGCCCGGCTGAAATCCGACGCCGCATTGAATGACGCGGACAGCAGCACGTTTTTTGGTGGCACGGCGCAGGGCTACACTGACTACCCTGCGCTGAGTCAGGCGGGCTGAGAGATATCGCACGCCTGAGACGCAAAACGCCGGGTTGTCCGGCGTTTTGCAAGAAAAGAGGTGATCGGCTGGGGGCGTTTAGCGCGTCTTTCCTACCGGACAAGTGCTGAAACCCGGCACAAGATACAGCGGGCAGAATCTGGCAAGCCCGGTCAGGAGTGGCACAAGACCGATCCAGCCCCACCAGCCTACCGTGTCCGTCGCCGCAAGCGCGACCAGCACGATGCCGAGGACGAGGCGAAGAATGCGGTCGATGCCGCCTACATTGTTTTTCATGATGACAACTCCTTGTTAAGGCTGGAAAAAATCAGGCTTGCGGCGCGGAAAACTCATCAAACGCGGCCAGCGCTTCGGTGGCCCACATCATCGACGGCCCACCGCCCATCTGGATGGCGACGCCGAGCGTCTCTGTGACCTCGGCGCGGGTTGCGCCCTGTTTCACCGCCTCCTTGGCGTGGAAAGCGACACAGCCTTCACAGCGTGCGGCGACGGCGATGGCCAGCGCGATCAGCTCCTTGGTCTTGCTGCTGAGTACGCCATTGGCGCTGGCGGCCTCGTGCAGGGCTTGAAAGCCTTGCATGACGCCAGGGATTGCTTTGCCCAGGTCATTCATCCGGCCCATGATTGTGCGAGAAGTGTCCCGAAACTGGGTGGTGCTCATCGTTTTCTCCTGTTGAAAATCGGGGGATCTGCTGTTGTTTCACCCGTGCGTGGCGGGGCAAGTAGTATAACAGTATGTTCTTATATATCGTCAAGTAAAATATAAAGCAGAATTTTTCATAAGCGACGCGGTTTTGTGTGGACTCCCCCGTCCACCGCCGGGGCAAGTTATCATCACGGGTTCGTCCACAGGGCAACGATCAACACCATGGCGCATATCTTTTGCGTGGCCAACCAGAAAGGCGGGGTGGGCAAGACCACCACCAGCGTCAATCTTGCCGCCGCCTTGCATCAGGCCGGGCAGCGCACGCTGCTCGTCGACCTTGACCCGCAGGGCAATGCGACGATGGGTAGCGCCATCGACAAGAGAAAGCTCAACCGTTCGATCTACCACCTGCTGGTCGGGCTGGCGGGTTTGCTTGCGGTTCGAACCGTCTCGCCTGCGGGCGGCTATGATATTCTGCCTGCCAACCGTGATCTGGCCGGGGCCGAGATCGAGCTGGTCAATCTCGAGCGGCGCGAAAAACGCCTGCGCGAGGCGCTGGCTGAATGCGCGGACGACTACGATTTCGTGATCATCGACTGCCCGCCATCGCTGTCGCTGCTGTCGATCAACGGTTTGTGCGCTGCCCACGGCGTCATCATTCCGATGCAGTGCGAGTATTACGCACTGGAAGGGCTGGCGGATTTGGTCAACTCGATCAAGAAGGTACATGCCAAATTGAACCGTGACCTCAAGATCATCGGGCTGCTGCGGGTCATGTTCGACCCGCGGGTGACGCTGCAACAGCAGGTCTCCGCCCAGCTCGAAGGGCGTTTCGGCGACAAGGTGTTCAGCACCCTGGTGCCGCGCAACGTGCGCCTGGCGGAAGCGCCCAGCCACGGCCTGCCGGGGGTGGTCTATGACCCTTCCTCGCGTGGTGCGCAGGCTTATTTCGCCTTTGCTGCCGAGTTGATCGAGCGGGTCAGGGCTTTTTAATCTCACCTGAATTCAAGATGACTCCACCTCGTCCCAAAGGTCTAGGCCAAGGCGTTACCGGCCTGGGCGTTGAAGCTCTCTTCGACAGCGATGGCGCCGTCGTTGCGGGGGAATTGTGCAGCCTGCCGCGCGCAGCCCTGACGCCCGGCAAGTATCAGCCCCGCACGCGCATGGATCCCGGCTCGCTCGAAGAGCTTGCGGCCTCGATCAAGGCGCGCGGGATTATGCAGCCCATCATCGTGCGTCCGCTCGGGGACGACGTATTCGAGATCATCGCCGGCGAGCGGCGCTGGCGGGCGGCGGAGATCGCCGGGCTGGAGGAAGTGCCCTGTCTGGTGCGCGAGATCCCCGATGAAGCGGCGCTGGTGATGTCGCTGATCGAGAACATCCAGCGCGAAGACCTGAATCCGCTCGAAGAGGCCAACGGCATCCAGCGCCTGATTGATGAATTCGACATGACCCACCAGCAGGCAGCCGATGCCGTGGGCCGTTCGCGCCCGGCGGCGAGCAATCTGCTGCGCCTCCTCAACCTCGTCGAGCCGGTACAGGAACTGCTGATGGCGGGCGATATCGACATGGGCCATGCGCGGGCGCTGCTCGCCCTGGATGGCGCCAACCAGATCCAGCTTGCCAATCAGGTTGCGGCCAGGAGGCTCTCGGTGCGTGACACCGAACGGCTGGTGCAGCATGTGCTCAATCCCCCGCCGCCCAAGGCCGCGGCGACGCCCGACCGCGACCTGCTGCGGCTGGAAGAGGAGATCGCCGATACGCTCGGCGCGGCGGTGAAGATCAAGGCCAACAAGAAGGGCGCGGGCGAAGTTTTGATCCGGTTTGGCAGTCTGGACCAGCTCGACGGCCTGCTCGAACGGCTGCGCTGAACCCGCCGCCGCCGCGTCCCGCGCTGGCGGCTCTGTCCGTTTCGCCCCTATAATGCCCCGGTTCACAACACGGATACACTGGGAGTACTGGAAATGAAACAAGCCCGACAACCCCGCAAGCCCGCACGCCACCCCTTGGCCCTGGCGGTGGCCTCCGCGCTGGCGCTGGTGTCCTTACCCGCAGCGGCACAATCGCAATGGCAGCTTCCTTCCCACCCGATAGCGAGCGCAGACACACACATCAACAGCACGCAAATCAACTTTGGTGGGCACGAGTGGGTCGTGATTGGGAACAATACCAAGGACATTTACCAGGGCACGATTACGGGTGGTGTTGCCCTTAACGGGGCTTACGGCAATACGGCAGTAAAACAACCGCCCGGCAGCGTAACCCTGTTGCTGAATGGCAGTGCGAGTGCTACGAGTGTTGATGCGGGGGGCGGTTTTGGTACTTCGGTATACCGTGCCAGTTGGGACACCAACTATGTCGCTGGTCGCAACGAATACAATGGCAGCACCTTGCAAGGCGTGATGGATGCGATAGCAGTGGGACTCGACAAAGAACAGGGCGAGATCAATGAGCGGACTTTGGAACCGATATCGGTGGCTTTTCCTGGTTGGTCTTGGACTGAACTGCTGGAAAACGACGGAATAAATGGTGTAGCGACAACAGGCCAATTCTGGGCGCTTTCCTTGGCGGAATGGGAGGCCATTGCTGACGGAGATGTTAGAAGTTACGGAACTTCTTCGTGGTGGCTGCGCTCGCCGGGCGTCGACGATTGCAGCGCCCTTGCCGGGTAGTCTGGCGGCGGCTCCACGTCCTCAGCAGCGTCGATTCTTCGGCGTATGTTGTCCGCCCCGCTTTCAATTTAGATCTGACATCTGTTCTCTTCACATCTGAAACATCCAGCGCCATAGGCGCTGCTAAATTTGGCGTCACCGCAGGTGGCGCCTATCGCTCGGCGGCGCAGCCGCCGAGCGGCGCGCAAAAATTCACCTTCCTCACCTCCAGCATTGCCACGCCCACGCTGGTTCTTAACAACACGGCACTGAATTTCACCTTCTCCGACGCGCCCCTCGTGGATGCGGATGCACCCGCTGGCGCGGCGCAATACGTCTCCGGCTTTTTAACCCAAGACGCCACGACAGATTTATATGCCCGCTACGTCGACACAACATCCAACGCAACCGGCAACTTCAACGCCGCAACCCCCGGCGGCGGTTCTCTTGCCAACGGCACTTACATCCTGCACATCTTCAGCGAAGAAGCCAACACCTATCTATATAGCGACTTCGCCAGCCACTCAGTAGATTTCACCTTCAACGTCACAGATGGCGCAGGCACCGTCGAAAACCTCACCCTGACCAGCGATTCTGCTTTTGGTCTGGACGGCGGCACAATCGGCTTGCTGCCCAAAAACTACACAAAAGCATGGACGCTCGGCACAAACGGCGGCACCTTTGACATTCAAAATGGCGTCACCGCACAAATTTCCGGCGCAATTAGCGGCACCGGCAGCCTGACCAAAGACGGCGACGGCACCCTCACCCTGAGCAACGCAAGCAATAGCTACGGCGCGACCACCATCGCCGCCGGAACGCTGGAACTCGCCACCACCGGCAGCTTGACCAGCGCCGTAACCGTAGCGAACACCGGCACTCTCGACCTGCGCGGCAGCGTCACGGGCAACGTCACCCTGAGCGGCAGCAACAGCACGCTGAACGCCTATAAGGGCGGCGAAATTACTGGCAAACTTGACGCGACCAACGGCAAGCTGAATTTCTACCTGCCGCAAACCGTCGACACGACCAACCCCCTGTTGACCGTCACCGGCGATGCGGACATTACCGGCAGCACCATCACCATCAGAAAAGATGGCGACTTCGGCAGTTTCAGCAGCCTCTCCACGGGCGCACAAATCAACCTCATCGCCGCATCAGGCGCCTTGACCGGTTTCGACCCCGGCATCCATACCCCTGTCACCCTGTATGCCGGTGCTTTCTTCTACTCAACCGCCTACAATTTCGCCCTGTCAGGGAGCGGCGGCAGCCTCGTCGCCACAACGACGGTAACGCCGTATGTCGCGCCGCCTCCGGTGGTGACACCCCCCGTCACCCCTCCGCCCGTTACGCCGCCTGTCACGCCACCCGTCACACCGCCTGTCACGCCTCCGCCTGTCGTGCCGCCCGTTGTGCCGCCGCCCGTTACACCGCCTGTCGTACCACCCCCCAGCGGCATTCAGCTCAACGCCCAAACCAAAGCCCTCTCCGAAGCCTTCTTAAGCGGCACCGCCTACCTCAATCAGGCGCAAGATTTTGCCGTGACACAAGGCATCGACGCCGCCCTGCTCGCCAGCGGCACAGCCGAAGGCACCGGCCCCCGCCTGCAAGGCTTCGCCGCCATCGGCTACGGGAAAATGCGCCACAACACCGGCTCCCACATCGACGTCGACGGCTATACCCTCCTCGCCGGCCTCGCTGGCACCCAAGACACCAGCACAGGAGAACTCACCGCCGCCGCCTTCATCGAACACGGCAAAGGCGACTACACCAGCCACAACAGCTTCGCCAACGCCGCCAGCGTGCGCGGCAGCGGCGACACCGAATACACCGGTGCAGGCATCCTGGCCCATCTCGCCCTCAACCCCTCAACCACCGCCCAGCCCTACCTCGACGCCAGCCTGCGCTCAGGCCAGGTCAAAACCGACTTCGGCGGCAATTTCATCAACGGCACCACCCTCCACAGCGCCTACAACGCCAAATCCACCTACCTGAGCGCACACGTCGGCGCAGGCTATGTGCTGAAACTCTCCGAACAAAGCAAACTGAACCTCTACGCCCAATACCTCTGGAGCCACCAAGACGGCGACACCGTAAAACTCACCACCGGCGAGACGGTGAAATTCAAGGACGTAGCCTCGCAAAGAACCAGACTGGGCACAAAATGGGATTACGCCCTAACCCCAAAAACCACCGCCTGGCTCGGCGCAGCCTGGGAACACGAATACGACGGCAAGGCAAAAGCCAGCATCTACGGCTACAAACTGGACGCCCCAACGTTAAAAGGCGACACCGCCCTGCTTGAACTAGGCCTGACCCTAACCCCCGCCGAAAAAGGCTGGTCGCTGGATGTCGGCGTACAAGGCTACGCAGGCAAACGCGAAGGCATCACCGGGAACGTGAAAGCAGGATATCGGTTCTGAGCACCACCGGGAGCGATGGCGTCCCCGCCATCGGCGACGGCGAGACGCCGTCGCTCCCAACAGGCGTAGCACGGACATCCGTAGGGCTACACAGGCAAACGCGAAGGCGTGACGGGAAATGTGAAGGCAGGATATCGGTTCTGACCACCACCGGGAGCGATGGCGTCCCCGCCATCGGCGACGGCGAGACGCCGTCGCTCCCAACAGGCGGTAGGGGCGGTTCGCGAACCGCCCCTTGTACCCACGCGATGACAGGAAAATTCGTGCGATTGCCCTGCTGTTTGACTTTGGTCACCTGTACATCTAGTATTGCCGGGGTTTTCCTGAAGTCGCGGCTGACAGGCTGATGGCGGAGAGATGATGCGCAAGGCCGTATTGTTACAGTTTGGCGCGACGCTGCTGGCGGTGCTTGTCTCTGCGGCTTTTTTCGGCGTGCGGGGGGCGTTTTCCGCGTTGTGCGGCGGGCTGGCCTGTACGTTGCCAAGCGGATTTTTTGCCTGGCGTCTGCGGATGGCATGCCGTTATGGCAAGCAGGCGGCAGTGGGCAGCTTCATCGTCGGCGAGCTGGTCAAGCTGGTCTTGATCGTGGGGCTGCTGGGGCTGGTGTTGCTGTGGTACCGGGACGTTCACTGGGTGGCGCTTTTTATCGGCCTGGTGTTGGCGTTGAAAGCGAATTTGTTTGCATTTTTGTTGAAGACCTGAACTATGGCCACTGAGCATGCGGCGGACGCCCTGAGCGCGGGCGACTACATCAAGCACCACCTCACCCATCTCAACAACCTCGGTGAAAAACAGACCAGTATCATCGACCCGTGGGTGATCAACTACGACACCGTGTTCTACTCGGTTGCGCTCGGGCTCGTCAGCGTGTTCCTGCTGTGGCGGGCGGCGCAGAAGGCGACCTCCGGCGTGCCGGGACGCTTCCAGAGCGCGGTCGAGCTGCTGGTCGAGATGGTTGCCGATCAGGCCAAGGGCATCATCCACAGCGCCGAATCGCGTCTGTTCGTCGCCCCGCTGGCGCTCACTGTGTTCGTGTGGATTTTCCTCATGAACGCGATGGACTTGCTGCCGGTCGATCTGCTGCCGGTCATCTGGCAAACCGTGACCGGGAACCCTCACGCTTACCAGCGCGTGGTGCCGACGGCCGACCTCTCCGCCACGCTGGGGATGTCGGTTGGCGTGCTGCTGTTGTGTGTTTACTACAACATCAAGATCAAGGGGCTCTCGGGCTGGGTGCATGAGCTTTTTACCGCTCCCTTTGGCGCGCATCCGCTCTTGTGGCCGGTGAACTTCGTCATGCAGATCATCGAGTTCCTCGCCAAAACCGTCTCGCACGGCATGCGGTTGTTCGGCAACATGTATGCGGGCGAGCTGGTGTTCATGCTGATCGCGCTGATGGGCGGCGCATGGGCGGCCACCACCACCGGCGTCTTCCTTGCCATCGGTCACATCCTGGCCGGGACGGTGTGGGCCATCTTCCACATTCTGATCATCCTGCTGCAAGCCTTTATCTTCATGATGCTGACGCTGGTCTACATCGGCCAGGCGCATGAAGGCCACTGATTTTTTCTTCATCGTTTCTGTTCTCTAACCCCACCTGCTTTATCAACTAAGGAGTCGTCATGGAAAACGTTCTGGGTTTTGTTGCGCTGGCCGCCGGTCTGATCATCGGTCTGGGTGCGATTGGTGCGTGTATCGGGATTGGTATCATGGGGTCGAAGTACCTCGAAGCCTCGGCCCGTCAGCCTGAGCTGATGAATGCCCTGCAAACCAAAATGTTCCTGCTCGCCGGTCTGATTGATGCCGCCTTCCTGATCGGCGTTGGTATCGCGATGATGTTCGCTTTCGCCAACCCGTTCCAGTTGTAATTGGGTTCGCGTTCCTCTAACCACCCACGAGGACAAGAACAGTGAATCTGAATGCAACCCTGATCGTTCAGCTCATCGTCTTTTTCATTCTGGCGCTGTTCACGATGAAGTTCGTGTGGCCGCCCATTGTGAAGGCGCTCGACGAACGGTCGAAGAAAATTGCTGCCGGTCTGGCAGCCGCTGACAAGGCGAAATCCGATCTGGCGCTGGCCGAGAAAAAGGTCATCGACGAGCTGCGCAAGGCCCGTGAATCTGCGGGTGACGTGCGCGTGACCGCCGAGCGCCAATCCAGCCAGTTGATCGAGGAAGCCCGTGCCGAAGCGGCCCGCATCATCGCCCAGGCGCGTGAAGCGGCCCAGTCCGAAGCCGGTACTGCCATCCAGCGCGCCAGGGAAATCCTGCGCGACCAGGTCGCGCAACTGGCGGTCGCCGGTGCGGAAAAGATCCTGCGTCGTGAGATCAACACCCAGGTGCATGCCGAGCTGCTTGCCAACCTGAAACAGGAATTGCAATAAGTCATGGCCGAGAACGTCACCATCGCGCGCCCCTATGCCGACGCCGCTTTCGAGCTGGCGCGGGGGGAGGATGCGCTGGGGCCTTGGTCGGAAGCGCTGGATCGGCTTGCCGCTGTAGCGGCCGATCCGGGACTGCTGGAATGTATCAGTAACCCCCGTCTGTCCACCCGGCAGGTTGATACGCTGGTGCTGGATGTCGTCGGATCGCTGAACCCCCTGCAGCAGAATTTCGTTCATGTCCTCGCAGACAGCGAACGCCTGCAAGTGCTTCCGGAAATCCGTGACCTGTTCGTCATACTGAAAAACGAACATGAAGGTGTCCTGGAAGCGAAAATCGCTTCCGCCTTTCCCCTCGACGAAGCCTCGTTGGCGTCGCTGAAAACCGACCTTGAAGCCCGCTTCAAGGCCCGTGTCAACGTGACTGTCCATATCGACCCCGATCTGATCGGTGGGGTTCGCATCGCTGTGGGGGATGAGGTGATCGACGCCTCGGTCCGCGGAAAACTCACCAACATGGCCGCTGCGCTCAAGAACTAGGAGTTATCGCAAAATGCAACTTAACCCCTCTGAAATCAGTGACCTGATCAAGAGTCGGATCCAGAATCTCCAACTAGCCCCGACCTCGCGCAATGAAGGTACGGTGGTGTCCGTGACCGACGGCATCTGTCGTGTCCATGGCCTCGCGGATGTGATGCAAGGAGAAATGCTGGAATTTCCCGGCGACACTTTCGGCCTCGCGCTCAACCTCGAACGTGACTCGGTCGGTACCGTGGTGCTGGGCGAATACGAGCATATCGTCGAAGGTGACACCGTCAAGGCGACGGGTCGCATTCTCGAAGTGCCCGTTGGCCCCGAACTGCTTGGCCGCGTGGTCAACACCCTCGGCCAGCCCATCGACGGCAAAGGCCCGATCAACGCCAAGCTCACCGACAAGGTGGAAAAGGTCGCCCCCGGCGTCATTTCCCGCCAGTCCGTGTCGCAGCCGGTGCAAACCGGGCTGAAGTCCATCGACTCGATGGTGCCTATCGGTCGTGGTCAGCGCGAGTTGATCATCGGCGACCGCCAGACCGGCAAAACAGCGGTCGCGGTCGACACCATCATCAACCAGAAAGGCCAGAACGTCTTCTGCGTCTACGTCGCCATCGGTCAGAAAGCCTCGACCGTTGCCAATGTCGTCCGCAAGCTCGAAGAGCACGGCGCGCTGGAATACACCATCATCGTCGCCGCCACCGCGTCCGAATCCGCCGCCATGCAATATCTGGCTGCCTACGCCGGGTGTACGATGGGTGAATACTTCCGCGACCGGGGGCAGGACGCCCTGATCGTGTACGATGACCTCACCAAACAGGCGTGGGCCTATCGTCAGGTCTCCCTGCTGCTGCGCCGTCCGCCGGGCCGCGAAGCCTATCCTGGCGACGTGTTCTACCTGCACTCCCGTCTGCTCGAACGTGCGGCGCGGGTCAATGCCTCGTATGTGGAAAGATTTACCAACGGTGAAGTCAAGGGCAAGACCGGGTCGCTCACCGCGCTGCCGATCATCGAAACCCAGGCCGGTGACGTTTCCGCCTTCGTGCCGACCAACGTCATCTCGATTACCGACGGGCAGATCTTCCTCGAAACCGACCTCTTCAACGCCGGTATCCGTCCCGCGATCAACGCCGGTATCTCGGTGTCCCGCGTCGGCGGCGCCGCCCAGACCAAGGTCATCAAGAAACTCTCCGGCGGTATCCGTACCGACCTCGCGCAGTACCGGGAACTGGCCGCTTTCGCGCAGTTCGCTTCCGACCTCGACGACGCCACGCGCAAGCAACTCGAACGCGGTCGCCGCGTCACCGAGCTGATGAAGCAGCCGCAGTACTCGCCGATGTCGATCGCCGAGATGGGCGTCGTCCTCTACGCAGTCAACAACGGCTATTTCGACGATGTCGAAATTTCCCGTGTGCTGGCCTTTGAAGCTGGCTTGCTGCAATACATCAAGACCCAGCAGGCCGGGCTGGTCGCTTCGATTCTGGAGAAGCGCGAGCTCGATGGCGATGGCGAAAAGACCTTGGCTGCTGCGATTGCCGAGTTCAAGAAGAGCTGGGCGTAAGGCTGCCAGGGAGACGGAATAATGGCTAGCGGGAAGGAAATCCGTACCAAGATCAAGAGCGTGCAAAACACGCGCAAGATCACCAAGGCCATGGAGATGGTGGCGGCATCCAAAATGCGCAAGGCGCAAGACCGGATGCGTGCCGCCCGTCCCTATGCCGAGAAAGTCCGCCAACTCGCCGCGCATCTGGCCCAGGCCAGCGTCACGGATTACAAACACCCGTTCCTCGTGCACAAGGCGCAAGTGAAAAAGGTGGGGCTGATTCTGGTGACGACTGACAAGGGCTTGTGCGGTGGTCTCAACACCAACATCCAGCGCGTCGCCCTCAACGCGCTCAAATCCTGGGAAACTGCCGGGGTGAGCGAGGTTCGCGCCTGCTGCATCGGCAACAAGGGGCTGGGTTTCCTGCAACGGCTCGGGGTCAACGTGGTCGCCAATGCCGTGCAACTGGGCGACACGCCGGCCCTGGACAAGCTGATCGGGCCGGTCAAGGTGTTGCTGGATGCGTTCTACAATGGCGAACTCGACGCGGTTCACATCGCCTACACCCGTTTCATCAACACGATGAAGCAGGAGCCGCAGTTGGAACAACTCCTGCCGCTGACCGGCGACAAGCTGGGGACGCCGGAGAACTCGTGGGATTACCTCTACGAGCCCGATCCGCAGGTGGTGATTGATGAGCTGTTGGTGCGCTACGTCGAAGCGCTGGTCTACCAGACCCTGGCCGAGAACATGGCCTCTGAGCAGAGTGCGCGGATGGTGGCGATGAAAGCCGCCTCTGACAACGCCAGGAACGTCATCGGTGAGCTGCAACTGGTCTACAACAAGACCCGCCAGGCCGCGATCACCAAAGAATTGTCGGAAATTGTCGGCGGTGCCGCCGCTGTCTAACGGATTATTGAACAAGGAAAAACGATGAGCAACGGTACTATCGTTCAGTGCATCGGTGCGGTGGTGGACATCCAGTTCCCGCGCGGGTCGATGCCCCGAGTATATGACGCCCTCAAACTCGAAGACGCCAGCGATTCCTTCGCCGAGAAGGGGCTGACCTTTGAAGTGCAGCAGGAAATCGGTGATGGCGTGGTGCGCACCATCGCGCTGGGTTCCAGCGACGGCCTGCGCCGCGGCATGGAAGTGTCCAACACCGGCGTGCCGATCTCGGTGCCCGTTGGCCCCGCCACCCTGGGCCGCATCATGGACGTGCTCGGTCGCCCGATCGACGAAGCGGGTGATGTCGGCACCGAAGAGCGTCGCGCCATCCACCAGAAAGCGCCGAAGTTCGATGAGCTGTCGCCTTCGGTCGACCTGCTCGAAACCGGCATCAAGGTGATCGACCTGATCTGTCCGTTCGCCAAGGGCGGTAAAGTCGGCCTCTTCGGTGGCGCGGGCGTTGGCAAGACCGTCAACATGATGGAGCTCATCAACAACATCGCCAAACAGCACTCGGGCTTGTCGGTGTTTGCAGGCGTGGGCGAGCGGACCCGTGAAGGGAACGACTTCTACCACGAAATGAAAGAATCCAACGTGCTCGACAAAGTGGCGATGGTGTTCGGTCAGATGAACGAACCCCCCGGCAACCGTCTGCGCGTGGCGCTGACCGGCCTGACCATGGCCGAGCGTTTCCGTGACGAAGGCCGCGACATCCTCTTCTTCGTCGACAACATCTACCGCTACACCCTGGCCGGTACGGAAGTCTCCGCCCTCCTGGGTCGCATGCCTTCCGCCGTGGGTTATCAGCCGACGCTGGCCGAAGAAATGGGCCGTCTGCAAGAGCGCATCACCTCGACCAAAGTCGGCTCGATCACCTCGATCCAGGCCGTCTACGTCCCGGCGGATGACTTGACTGACCCGTCGCCTGCCACCACCTTCCTGCACCTGGACTCCACCGTCGTGCTCTCACGCGACATCGCCTCGCTGGGTATCTACCCCGCCGTCGATCCGCTCGACTCCACCAGCCGCCAGCTTGACCCGCTGGTCGTCGGCGAAGAGCACTACAACGTCGCCCGTGGTGTGCAGCAGACCCTGCAAAAGTACAAAGAACTGCGCGACATCATCGCCATTCTGGGCATGGACGAACTCTCGCCGGAAGACAAGCTCACCGTCTCCCGTGCGCGTAAAATCCAGCGCTTCCTGTCGCAGCCCTTCCACGTTGCCGAAGTATTTACCGGTTCGCCGGGCAAATACGTGACCCTCAAGGACACCATCGCGGGGTTCAAGGGCATCGTCAACGGCGACTACGACAACCTGCCCGAACAGGCGTTCTACATGGTCGGCAGCATCGAAGAGGCCGTGGAAAAGGCCAAGAAGCTCCAGTAATTCGCCTCACCGTGCGACGGGTTTTCCGTCGCACGCCTCTTGGAGAACACAAGCATGGCCATGACGGTACACGTGGACATTGTCAGCGCGGAAGAGCAGATATTTTCCGGGCTGGCAGAGTTCGTCGTCCTGCCCGGCGAATCGGGTGAACTCGGCATCCTGCCCGGCCACATGCCGCTGATGACCCGGATCAGACCGGGCGCGGTGCGGGTGAAACAGGCGAACTCGACTGAAGAAGAGCTGGTGTTTGTCGCTGGCGGTTTGCTCGAAGTCCAGCCCGGGCGGGTGACGGTACTCGCCGACACCGCAATCCGGGGCAAAGATCTGGACGAAGCCAAGGCGCTTGACGCCAAGCGCAAGGCAGAAGAAGCCCTGGCAAGCAAGAGCGCCCAGATCGACTACGCCAAGGCGCAAGCCGAGCTGGCCGAAGCGATTGCCCAGATTCACGCAATCCACCAGTTGCGCAAACAGACGCATTGAACGCTTGCGTTCATTTCGTTGCGGGCACCAACAAAAAAGCAGCTTCGGCTGCTTTTTTGTTGAGTGCTGCAAGGCTTGAGTTCCGGAAGCCATGACATAATTCCCCAACGGGCGTTGCCTGAAACAGACTGCGCCGGATTTCGCCAAGGAAGTTCCATGACGCCGATCACGATTCGCTATCAACTGACGTTGAAAATATGGGCTGCTGCCAATGCCGTGGCGACAAAAAAACTTAACCAGCGCCATGGTCGTAGTGCACCGTTGCAGGCTCTGAATATTCTGGCGGGCCTCGCTTATGTGATGCCAATAATATTGGCTTTGATTTTTGAGTTGAACCCTCTCTGGTTCATTTTGCCAGTGCTGGTATTGATTATTGCAGGGCAATTGATGGCCCGTCTGGCTAACCGCAGCGTGTGGAAAGAGACGCTGCAACAGTCTGGCACACATAGTCTGAATCTTGATGATGCAGGGCTAAGCTGCCATACGGGCGTTGGCGACATCTTATATCCCTGGCAGTGGGTGTGGGAAGTCAGTGAAGAGGACGGCTGGCTGGCCATTGTTGTCGGGGCTGCACGATTTTATGTCCTCCCGGTGGCGAATAGCGCTTTTCCCGACCCGGCAGCGCGGCAAGCTTTTCTGGCGGCGTTGAAGGAAGGCATGGACAGTGCACAGGAGGAGCGTGAGCGCAGACAAAGCGAGACTTCACCTGCGGCCAGTGAAACGGCGGAAACGCCCGCTGCTTCCAGTGCGGTTTGCGCGTCTGTTGCCAATGCTTGTGCGGCTTCCCTGCCACCAGAACGCTCCACCCTGCTGACGGACTTGCGCCAATTGGGACGCATTCTGTTATTCCGTGCCCCTCAACCCGGCACCTTGACGCCAGATGTGAGCAAATTGCTGCTGCCGGTGCTGCTCTATTTCCTGCTGACGCTGGGGATACAGATCGGGACGAGAGGCTTTCCCGGCGAACTGGTCTGGTACAGCATGACCGAAGTGTTTTCCCCTTTTGCGCTCGTGGCGCTGCTGGCCGGACTGGCTGCGCTGGTGGGAGGCAATCGGCAGGAAAGTGGCAGATTATGGATGGCATTCAGCCTGATGCTACTGCTGCTGCCGCTGGTGAATTGGTACGCCAGTCGGGGCGGGATAAGGCTGGAAGCGTTGGGCGTACACAAACCCGCCCGCATTGTCACCTTGCTGGTGTGTTACCTGCCTTATCTCTGGTTGGCTTTGGCGGGGGCGCGGCTGGCTGAACGGCTGACCGGGCGCCGCAACAGGTCGCTGGCAACAGACCTGACCGTGTTTGTGGCATTTACACTGGTCTTCTGGCTGCACTCCGACCCGCCTTATCTCTGGGAAGAAACCCCTGATGAAAAAACGGATACTGCCCGGTTAAACGTGCAGATTGACGAGGATGTTCTCTACGGTCAGCCCCGTCTGCTGGAACAGCAACTTGCCGCCATTCAACCCGGACTCCCTGGTGTGGCGGAGATCTTTTTTCTGGGGGTAGGCGGTTACGGTTATCAGGATGTTTTTTTGCGCGAAGTGCGTTCAGTTGAGCAACTGTTTCTTGAGCGTTTTCACACGCAAGGACATTCACTGATTCTGGTCAATAATCCCGCAACAATCCAGGAACTGCCGACCGCGAACCACGAATCCCTGCAACGCGCCTTGCAGCGGATCGGGCAGCAGATGAACGGCGCAGAAGATTTATTGTTTTTATTTTTGACCTCGCACGGCTCCCGCGAGCCGCTTTTTTCCATTTCTCTGTGGCCTTTCCGATTTACCGATCTTTCCCCGCAGATGCTGCGTCAGGCGCTTGACAATGCAGGCATCCAGCGGCGGGTAATTGTGGTGTCTTCCTGCTATTCAGGAGGTTTCATTCCGGCACTACAAGATAAAAACACGCTGATCATCAGCGCATCGGCGGCAGAGCGCAAGTCCTTTGGCTGCAGTAATGATAACGAATTTACCGATTTTGGCCGTGCCTATTTCGACGTAGCCCTGCGCCAGACACGCTCCTTTACGCAGGCCTTTGAAATCGCTGCGGCCCGCATTGCCGAACAGGAGCGCACCGAAGCGCGAGAACCATCCCTGCCCCAAATGAAAGGGGGGACAGACTTGCAGGAGCAACTGAAAATCTTCGAGAGCGATACCCCGTCAATCCAAACCGGTTCTGAAACAGGGAGGTAACGGGAATATGGGCTGGGAACCGATCAGTGAGTCTGAGCTGGCCTCATGGGTTGAGCAGGCGTATGCCGCCATGACCGGGTCAGAGCGCCGCCAGTTCGACGAAATACGCATCCCGCTGCGGCGGCTGTTTTGCCAGCGCAGCCCCATGCTTGGCCCCGAAGTGCTCTATGCCGTCGCCCGCCGGGGGCGGCAATACCTGATTTTCGATGACGTGGAAGAAGACTTCGGCATTGCCACGCATTCCGGCGACGAAATGGAAGTGCTGAATTCATGGGTGCTGGCTGGCGAACTGCAGCATGCCTTGCACACGCTGTTGAGCGGAGACTACGGTAACTGCGTGATCGCACCGGGGGGATATGGTGGTGATTAAGCTGGCGTGGCTGTCTGTGTTACCTACATTCAGAGCGTTGCGACAGGAGCATCCGGCTGGGCCACCCATTCACTCCACGAGCCGGGATAAAGTACACTGTCTCCGAGTCCGGCAATTTCCATCGCCAGCAGGTTGTGGCAGCCCGTTACGCCGGAGCCGCACTGGTTGATCACCTGACGACTGGTCCAGGTGCCAAGAACCGCAGTGAATTCGGCGTGAAGTTGAGCGGGCTGCTTGAAAAAGCCCAAGGCATCAAGGTTGTCCCGGAAGAAGCGATTCACTGCACCGGGAATGTGTCCACCAACCGGATCTATCGTTTCATTTTCACCGCGGAATCTGTCCGGCGCACGCGCATCGACCACCAATGCCTGACGCGAGGCAAGGTTGTCGAGGACATCGGCAAAGTTCACGGTTCTGACCAGGCTGGCCCCGGCAATAAATTCTACGCGTTGTGTCTCGTTCCCGGCATCTCCGCTCGTCGTGTCGTAACCGGCCTGTCGCCATCCCTCCAGACCACCGTCGAGCACCGCAACCTTGTCATGCCCGAGCCAACGGAGCAACCACCAGAGACGGGCGGCATAGGGCCCGCCTGCATTATCGTAAGCGACGACCAGCGTGTCGTTGCCGATTCCGAGTTCCCGAACCCGCTCGACGAAAATATCCCGATCAGGGAGCGGATGTCTGCCGTTGCGTCCGGTCTTGGCGCCGCACAGGTCGCGGTCGAGGTGCACATAGACGGCGCCGGGAATGTGGGCCTGCTGATAAAGCTGATATCCCTGCGCGGGATTTGACAGTTCAAATGAACAGTCCGCGATCAGGAGATTGTTCGAGGCTGCGGCACTCAAGCCAGACAAGGCTTGAGCGGAAATCAGGTGATCATGTTTGGAGGGAAATGAGGTCATGGTTCGATATTTTCGGTTGCCGCTCGCGTGGTGCAGTGCCGGGGGCGCAAGCGATGGGTCGGAAATGGCGGGGCGGACAGGCACATCATCATCCTGTCCGCAGATACGACGCTACAGCGGAACGAACTTGCCGTTACGGACAGTCAACACGATACCATCGTAGGCCGGTGTACGTGTTGCGGTCTGGGTCAGCGATCCGTTGCCCAGCACGGTCGGCAGATTCTCAATGGCGGAGAGCCCCTTGCGGATGGATTCCGGGCTGTAGTCCGGGCCGGCATTCTTGATCGCAGCGGCAGCGGTCTTGTATACGGTGTAACCGATTGCGGCGAAATTGTCAGGTTCGATACCGTATTTTTTCTTGTAGGCGCTGACGAATTCCTGATTCAGTTTTGAAGGATTGCCGATGAAATAATCCGAGGTGAAAATCACGCCTTCCACCGCCGAGCCACCTACCTTCAGGAACTGGTGCGCCCCGGCGGACGGTGTTGCAACGATGCGTACAGACGACGGCAGACCGGCTTGCCTGGCTTGAATGACAATATTGGCCGTGACTTCTCCCGTGGTTGAGATGACCAGGGTGTCGATGTCTTGCGCGACGACCTTGGTGACGAGTGCGCTGAAATCGGTATCCGTACCGACGATGGTTTCTTCCAGTACCGTCTTGACGCCAGCTTGCTCGAAACGTCCCTTCACGCCGTCCTTCTGCTGAAGGTAGGATTCGTTGTCGCGGTTAAAGATATAGGCGACGCGCTTGGGCTGGAAATCCTTTATATAGCGCAAGGCCAGGCTTTCCATGATCTTGGCGGGCGCGGCGTTGGCTTTGAAGATCCAGTCGCCGATGACTGCCACGTCGCCCGAGGCCTGGGTCAGGGCGGGAATCTTGTTGCTCTGGGCAATGGGCAGATAGGCCTGTGCCTCCACTGTCGAGGTCGGGCCCAGAATCAGCACGGCTTTATCGGTGTTGATGAAACGATTGACCAGATTCACGGCCTGGTTCTTGTCGCTGTTCGTGTCTTCCAGCAGTAACTTGATCTTGACGGAACCCAGCTCGCCAGACTGGGCGACTTCCTCGGCGGCCAGCGTGATGCCGTTGCGCGCCGGCAGGTTGGCGAAGGAGAAGATGCCCGACGACGAGACCGGCACGCCGACCACGACTTCTTGCGCATACGCGGGCACAGTGATCAGGGCCGAGGCTGTCAGTGCGGTGGCAGAAAGAAAAGGGATGAGGTGTTTTTTCACGATGCATGACTCCATGGGATAAGACAAACGAACAGGTTCAGGCCGCCGCCCTGGCTGACACGCCACCCTCCGCCGAGGGCAGGTAGTGCTCGATGATGCGTGGGTCGTGGCGCAAATTCTGGCTGGGGCCGTCGAGGACAACGTGGCCGTGCTCCATGACGTAGGCGCGGTCGCTGGCGGCCAGCGCCAGGCTGGCATTTTGTTCGACCAGCAGAATGGTCAGGCCGCTTTGCCGCAGAGTCTGCAAAACCGCGAAGACCTGATTGACGATGATCGGCGCGAGTCCCAGACTGGGCTCGTCGAGCACCAGCAGGCGCGGGCCACCCATCAGCGCACGGCCAATGGCGAGCATCTGCTGTTGACCGCCGCTCAAGGTACCGGCCTTCTGTCGGCTGCGCTCACGCAAAATCGGAAACAGCGCATATACATCCTCCAGGCCGTGGCGCGACTCGCGTCCGGCCAGTGCCTGGCGGCCCAGCAACAGGTTGTCCTCGACAGTGAGTGGCCCCAGCACCTGACGCCCTTCGGGAACCTGCAACAGTCCGGCACGCGCTATCTTGTCGGCGCGCCAGCCGGTGATGTTTTGATCGAAGAAATGCACTGTGCCGTTCGTGGGCTGCAGCAGGCCGCTGAGGGTGTTGAGCAAGGTGCTTTTGCCGGCGCCGTTGGGGCCGATGAGCGCGATCAACTCGCCTTGTTCGACATGTAGCGTAGCCTCGCGTACCGCCTGGATGCGACCGTAGGACGTGGCGAGTTTGTTCAGCGTCAGCATGTAATCAAGCTCCCAGATAGGCTGCAACCACCGCTGCCTGCGCCCGCACGGCATGAGGCTCGCCGGAGGCGATCAAGCGCCCGGCGTCAAGCACGTGCAGTTCCTGACACAGCGACATGATGAAGCGGATGTTGTGTTCGATCAGCAGTACCGCCAGGCCATTGGTGGCCAGTACGCTGAAGATTTCGCCCAGTGCGTCTGCCTCGCGGTCGTTCATGCCGGCCACGGGTTCGTCGAGCAGCAGCAGGCGTGGTTCGGTGGCCAGCGCACGCATCATCTCCACACGGCGCTGGTGACCATAGGACAGGTTGCCAGCGGCCTGGCCGGCGTATTGCAACATGTTGAACTGGCGCAACAGTTCGGCAGCACGAGCCCGTAGATCGGCGGTTTCCTTGCGTGCGGCGGGTGTGCCCAACAGCGAAGCCAGCCAGGAACTGCGCTCATGGCAGTGGAAACCCGCGACTACGTTGTCGAGCACACTGGTCTCCTTGAGCAGACGGATGGTCTGGAAGGTGCGTGCGATGCCCCGGCGTGCCACTGCGGCAGGTTCAATGGTGGAGATGTCCTCGCCATCCAGATGAATGGTGCCCTGCGTTGGGCGCAACAGCCCGCTGATCAGATTGACCACGGTGGTTTTGCCCGCACCGTTGGGGCCGATCAGTCCGGTGATGCGTCCGGGCAATACCGAGAATGACACATCGCCGACGGCCAGCAGACCGTCGAACTGACGACTCACATTGCGCAGTGTCAATCCGCTCACGGCACCACCTCAGCCACCGCCTGTGCACGCGCAGCCTTGCGCTGGCGCCAGTGCAGAATCACGGTATCGACTACGCCATACGGCCAATAGATGATGGCCAGTACGATCAGCACGCCGTTGACCGCCAAGCGGTAATCCGCCAGGGGCCGTGCCACTTCCGGCAGCAGGGTGAGGATCAGCGCGCCCACCAGTGGCCCGGCCACCGCGTTGCGTCCGCCCAGCACCACGAAGCTGAGCGCGGCGATCAGCAGCGGAAAGCCAAAATCTTCTGGCACCAGCGAATAATTGCGATAAGCGATCAGCCCGCCGCCCAGGCCGCCCAGCGCGCCACTGAGCACGAAGGCCAGGCTCTGGTATTTGACCACCGAAATGCCCAGCGACACCGCCACCGTCTCATCCTGGCGGATGGTGTCGAAGGCGCGGCCAATGCCGGTGCGTGATACCGCCCGCAGCACGTACAGCACGATAGCCAGCACCACCAGCAGATGGCCGGGGTGTACCAGCTTTGGAATGCCGTTCAGGCCCAGTGCGCCACCGGTCAGTGATTCCCAGTACAGCCCGACGGACATGACGATCTGCACGAATGCCAGCGTGGCAATGGCCTGAAACACGCCGCGCAGACGGGCCAGCGGCAAGGCCAGTACGAGACCGGCCACAGCACCGATCAGCGCGGCGGCGAACAAGCCTGCCCAGACCGGAAACCCCAGCCGCACGGCGAACAACGCGGCAGTGTAGGCTCCCAGCGCCGCGAATCCGGCGGTGGCCATGGAGAACACCCCGGCGCGCAGGGCGATGTACTGGCTGTAGGCCAGCACCCCGTTGACCAGCACCAGCTCGAACACGGACAGATGTCCGAGGATGAATCCGCTCATGCGCGCACGACCCGGGTTTCGATATGCAGCTTGCCGAACAGGCCGGACGGGCGCAGCAGCAGAATGCCGAACAACAAGCTGTAGATGATGGCGTCGGAGAGCGACGAGGACAGATAGCTGACCGAGAAGGTCTGCACCAGACCCAGTAACAGGCCACCCACCAGCGCCCCGCCGATGCTGCCCAGGCCGCCCAGCACGATGACCACGAAAGCGCGCAGCAGGTAGGGCTCACCCATCAGGAAGTGCACGGAATTGAAGGCCAGCCCGATGATTACGCCAGCCGCCCCGGCCAGCGCGCCCGAGATGAAGAAGGTCTGGAAATAGACCCGTCCGGGGCGGATACCCAGCAACGAGGAGGTACGCTCGGAAATCGCTACCGCACGAATCTGCCGACCAAAATCGGAGCGGAACAGGAACAGCAGCAGCGCCAGTGCAAGCATCAGGGAAAGCAACAGGATGACGATCTGCAACAGGGAAATGCGCAAGCCCCAAAATTGGTAGATCACCACCGGAAAGGTGCCGAAGGGGAAACGCATGATCTGTGTCTGCGACACCGCCTGCCCTGCGCTCATCAACACCTGGGCGATGCCCAGCGACGAAATGATCGCACCGAACTCGGTCGTCCCGCGCTGGCGCAGGGGACGCAAGGCCAGCCAGTCGACAGCGACGCTGATCAAACCGCCGACCAGCATGGCGACGAGCAAGGCCAGCGGAAGAGGCAATCCGGCAGTGGTTACTGTGTACAGCCCGGCGAAAGCGCCGACCATGAACACGGCGCCATGCGCCAGATTGAGTACGTGCAACACCCCGAACACCAGGGTGAAGCCAAGGGCGAACAAGGCGTAGGTACTGCCTGTCACCAGGCCATTCAGGAGTTGCTGAGTGAACATGAGAAACGACCGGGCCGGGTAGGAGGGGAACAGATCAGGCTTTTCTGCACTGCGGATTCAGGCTTCACGCCGGTGGCGCCACAGTTCCCAGGAGAACCGTGCGCTTACCCCGACATCAAGGAAAGGACGCGGCGGCAGCCGGGAGGGCTGGCCGATGGCTTCGTAAGTTGCAATCAGGGGGTTGTCGGTTCCGCTTGCCTTGTCGGCGATCAACAGCCCGGAGATGGTTCCCTTTGTCCACCCCAGACCGTTGTCGCAGACGGCGGTATAGACATCAGGCGCCACTTCGCCAAAACCGGCTCCGTCATTGCGCGAAATACAAATGTAGCCAGACCAGGTATTTTCGATCGTGACTCCCTTCAGGGCCGGGAACCAGTGGTCGAACAGCTCCTGATGGTGTTCGCTGATCGGTTTGTACGATGCGCTGTCGCGCCGCAGTTGTGGCCAGTAACGCATGTCCTGGCGGATCAGGATGCGCTGGTCGCGCGTGCGCCGCACCGTGGCGCCGACAAAGGCATTGGCTGGGGTCAGCCCCCATGAGCGCGAGCCTTCCAGTCGGCTCTGCTCCTCTTCAGTCAATTGCCGCGTCAGGCTGCCACAGGCGGAAAGCGGTATCAGGCGGTTACGCAGCACACCGAATTGACCGGCGAAAACGCTCACCGCGATGATCAGCTTGCCGGCGCGAATCGTCCCATGTGGCGTGGTCAGGCGTATTTCCGGGCTGAACTGCGCTTCTGTCACCGGGGTGTTTTCATAGAAAGTGACGTTCGTCGGCAGATTGTCGGCCAGCCCACGCGAGAGCGCGGCCGGATTCACCAGTACCGAGCCCGGAGTGTAGATGCCGGTGGAAAAATGTTTGAATCCGATCCGCTCGTGCAGCGCCTTGCCCTCCAACCACGTGTAAGGCTCTTTCAGCGCATCCAGTACCTTGCGCGTCGGCTCAAGAATCTCCTTGATCCCCAGGGGAGAAACCGCAGTATGCAACTTGCCGACCGGGTCCCAGTCACACTGGATGTCATACTTGCGAACCTGTTCTTCCAGGCTGGCGATGGCTGTCCGTGCCAGGGTCACGTAATCGCGCGCAGCCGACAACTCGCCGAGGGAACTGCCCACGTTGTGAGGCGAATCAATGATGAAACCGGCGTTGCGCCCTTGTGCGCCTTCGCCTGCCGTACCGGCCTCGACGAGTGCAATCGAGTCTCCCGGCCGGTTCTCTGCCAGCCTTCGCGCAGCCGCCAGGCCGACCTGGCCTGCGCCGACCACGACCCAATCGACCACCAGATCACGATCCAGCGCGGGTTTCGGCTGACGCGGCGGCAGAATGCGGCTCCAGCCATTTGTATTGTCGTTTAACGGGGTAATTGTGACAGCCGTCATGCTCGCTCCGGGATGATCAAGACATCCCCGGCACATCTGGTCGCCTCCGCGTGACGGTAGCGACCTCCTCAGTTTGCCTGTGGGGGCATGTCGGGGAGGAACGTTTCAAGAGGTCGCCGATTGTCAGACGTCATCAGAAAACTGGCAAATAATAAAATTCGATATTGTTATTCGCGTGGAGTGGGGCTTATTCGAGTCTGAGACGATGGTCTGGCCGAAAGCGAACTGCCCGCATTGCCGAACAGGAGCGCACCGAAGCGCGAGAACCATCCCTGCCCCAAATGAAAGGGGGGACAGACTTGCAGGAGCAACTGAAAATCTTCGAGAGCGATACCCCGTCAATCCAAACTGGTTCTGAAACAGGGAGGTAACGGGAATATGGGCTGGGAACCGATCAGTGAGTCTGAGCTGGCCTCATGGGTTGAGCAAGCGTATGCCGCCATGACCGGGTCAGAGCGCCGCCAGTTCGACGAAATACGCATCCCGCTGCGGCGGCTGTTTTGCCAGCGCAGCCCCATGCTTGGCCCCGAAGTGCTCTATGCCGTCGCCCGCCGGGGGCGGCAATACCTGATTTTCGATGACGTGGAAGAAGACTTCGGCATTGCCACGCATTCCGGCGACGAAATGGAAGTGCTGAATTCATGGGTGCTGGCTGGCGAACTGCAATATGCCTTGCACACGCTGTTGAGCGGAGACTACGGTAACTGCGTGATCGCACCGGGGGGATATGCTTGACGCCAAGGCGCAAGCCGAGCTGGCCGAAGCGATTGCCTGGATTCACGCAATCCACTAGTTGCCTCAACGGCGGGACGATTCACAACCACGGTTTCGGTATCGACGACCGCCCACAGCGCATCAGCCACTTCACTGCGGGACATTTTTTTGCTGGACAGCGAGCGTAGCGCGGACAGTATCTACGCTTGCTGGGAGCGACGGCGTCTCGCCGTCGCACGATGGCGGGGACGCCATCGCTCCCGGAAAGTGGCCCTTAGAACCGATACCCCGCCTTCACATTCCCCGTCACCCCTTCGCGTTTGCCTGTGTAGCCTTGTATGCCGACATCCAGTGACCAGCCTTTTTCGGCGGGGGTTAGGGTCAGACCGAGTTCCAGCAGGGCGGTGTCGCCTTTTAACGTTGGTGCGTCCAGTTTGTAGCCGTAGATGCTGGCGTTGGCCTTGCCGTCGTATTCGTGTTCCCAGGCTGCGCCGAGCCAGGCGGTGGTTGTTGGGGTCAGGGCGTAATCCCATTTTGTGCCCAGTCTGGTTCTTTGCGAGGCTACGTCCTTGAATTTCACCGTCTCGCCGGTGGTGAGTTTTACGGTGTCGCCGTCTTGATGGCTCCAGAGGTATTGGGCGTAGATGTTCAGTTTGCTTTGCTCGGAGAGTTTCAGGAGGTAGCCTGCGCCTACGTGTGCGCTCAGGTAGGTGGATTTGGCGTTGTAGGCGCTGTGGAGGGTGGCGCCGTTGACGAAATGGCCGCCCGTAACCGAAATCAGGTTCAGGGTGCTGCCCACGGCTGAAAACCCCAGATCGCTGCCATCCAGATACAGATTCACGGTGCTGTTGCTGATGTCTGCGTTGTCATTGACGTTTAACAGCGTGCTACCGGCTGAAATGCCGTTCGGCAGGTAGAAATTCAGTGTGCCGTCAGTCGCGTCAAGGTCGCCAGTGATGTTACCGCCCTGATAGGCGTTCAGCGCGCTGTCGCTGCCATTCAAGGTGACGTCGCCCGTGACGCTGCCGCGCCAGCATGTCTTCGTGGGATAATCGCGCTCCTGTCACCCTGATCACGTCTGCTTCATGCCTACCCATCTGCCCGACTTTTCCACTGGTCGCCTCGTCATCGCCGGGGATGTCATGCTCGACCGCTACTGGCATGGCCCGGCCACGCGCATTTCGCCCGAAGCGCCGGTGCCGGTGGTCAAGGTGGAAAACGACGAGTTCCGCGCCGGGGGGGCGGGTAATGTGGCGCTCAACGCGGTCTCGCTCGGGGCGCGGGCGGAGCTGGTCGGTCTGGTCGGGTGCGATGAGGCGGGCAGGTTGTTGCGCGAGCGGCTGGAAGCGCACGGGGTGGATTGCCGCCTGATCGAAGCGCCGCAACATCCGACCATCACCAAGCTGCGCATCATCAGCCGTCACCAGCAGTTGATCCGGCTTGATTTTGAAAACGATTTCGCCGTGCTGGAGTCGGCCGGCATCGAGGCGGCGTTTGCCCGTGCGCTCGACGGCGCGGGCGCGGTGGTGCTCTCCGACTATGGCAAGGGCACGCTCGCCAGCGTCAGCGTGATGATCGCGGCGGCGCGGGCGCGGCGGCTGGCGGTGGTGGTTGACCCCAAGGGGGCCGATTTTTCGCGCTACCACGGGGCGTCCCTGATCACGCCGAACATGAGCGAGTTCGAGGCGGTCGTTGGCCACTGCGCGGATGAAAACAGCGTGCGCGAACGCGGCGAGGCGCTGCGGGCCAGCCTGGAACTGGATGCGCTCCTGATTACCCGTTCGGAGCGCGGCATGACTTTGCTGCACAGAGACCACGCTCCACTTGATTTGCCCGCCCGTGCCCGCGATGTGTTCGACGTCACCGGCGCGGGGGATACTGTGGTCGCGGTGCTCGGGGCGGGGCTGGCTTGTGGCCTCGCGCTGGAAGATGCGACCTCGCTTGCCAACGCGGCGGCCGGGGTGGTGGTCGGCAAACTTGGCACGGCGACCGTCAGCCGTGCGGAACTCGCGGCCGCACTGGCTTCATGAACTTGTCCACAAAGGAGTGCCCATGATCATCGTCACCGGCGGCGCTGGCTTCATTGGCAGCAATATCGTGCAGGGGCTTAATGCCCGTGGCATCAACAACATTCTGGTGGTCGATGATCTCGGCGACGGCCATAAATGCGCGAACCTTGCTGATGCCGATATTTACGACTATCTCGACAAGGACGACTTTCTCGCCCGCCTCAGCGGCCAGGATGGCTTCGGGGCGATCGAGGGGGTGTTCCACGAAGGCGCGTGTTCGTCGACGACCGAATGGGATGGTCGCTTCGTGATGAAGGTGAATTTCGAGTATTCCAAGGCGTTGCTGGAATGGTGCGTGAAACGGCGCACGCCGTTTTTCTACGCTTCGTCGGCCTCGGTTTATGGCGCGGGACAGATTTTCCGCGAGGAGCGTGAATTCGAGCAGCCGCTCAATATGTATGCGTATTCCAAATTCCTGTTCGATTGCCATCTGCGCGCACGGTGGAATGCTATCGACAGTCAGGTGGCGGGGCTGCGCTATTTCAACGTTTATGGCCCCCGCGAGCAGCATAAAGGCTCGATGGCGAGCGTGGCCTACCACTTCAGCCACCAGCTGCGCGAGAGCGGGCGGGTGCGCCTGTTTGAAGGCTCGGACGGTTACGGGCCGGGCGAGCAGCGGCGCGATTTTATCCACGTCGATGATGTGGTCGCGGTCAATTTGTGGCTGCTCGATCATCCCGGGGTGCACGGCCTCTTCAACGTCGGCACCGGGCGGGCGCAGAGCTTCAACGATGTCGCCCGCGCCGCGATTGCCTGGCACCGGGCGCGGGGCGAGGATGGCGGGATTGATTACATTCCCTTCCCCGACAGCCTCAAGGGGCGCTACCAGAGCTTCACCGAAGCCGACATGAGCGCGCTGCGCGCCGCAGGTTACGAGCGCGAATTCATGGATGTGGCGAGCGGGGTGACGCGCTATCTCGACTGGCTGCATCGCAACTGACAAGGTGTCCGTGGTCAAGAAAATCCTCATCGTCGGGCCGTCGTGGGTCGGGGACATGGTGATGGCGCAGAGCCTGTTCATGACCCTCGAGCGTGCGGGCGAGTGTGCGCTCGACGTACTCGCCCCGGCGTGGTCACTGCCGATTCTGGCGCGTATGCCGGAAGTGCGGCGCGGGGTGGCGATGCCGGTCGGCCACGGCAGACTCGACCTCGGGACGCGGTGGACGCTGGGACGGGAATTGCGCCGCGAGCGGTACGATCAGGCCATCGTGCTGCCCGGTTCGTTCAAATCGGCGCTGGTGCCTTTTTTCGCCGCCATCCCGCAGCGCACGGCGTTTCGCGGCGAGCTGCGCTATGGCCTGATCAACGACATGCGCACGCTCGACCGCACGGCCTTGCCGATGACGGTGCAGCGTTTCGCCGCGCTGGGGCAGCCGCGTGGCGCTGATGCCCGCCCGTTTCCGGTGCCGCAACTGGCGGCGGACAGCGCCAACCAGATCGCCTTGCGCGACAGGCTCGGGCTGGATGGCGAGCGTCCGGCGGTCGCGTTCATGCCCGGCGCGGAATACGGCCCGGCCAAACAGTGGCCCCCGGCGCATTACGCCGCCCTCGCCCGTGATCTGGCGGCGCGGGGCTTCCAGATCTGGATTCTGGGTTCGGCCAAAGATGGCGAGGCGGCGCGTGCCATCGCGCTCGACAACCCCGCCGTGCTCGACCTCACCGGGCGCACAAGCCTGGGCGATGCGGTGGATCTGCTGGCCTCGAGCCACGCCGCCGTGACCAATGATTCCGGGCTGATGCATGTCGCCGCGGCGCTCAAGGTGCCGCTGGTCGCCATCTTCGGCTCGTCCAGCCCGGAGCACACCCCGCCGCTGTCGAACCGGGTGGCGATCGAGTCGCTGCGGCTGGAATGTGCGCCGTGTTTCGAGCGCACCTGCCCGTTCAAACATACGCGCTGTCTCACCGACATCACGCCGGAGCAGGTGCTCGCGGCGCTCCACGGTCTGGACGCGGCACGATGAGGGCAGCGGGGGTGACGTGCGCATCCTGATCGTCAAAACGTCCTCACTCGGCGACGTCATTCATACCCTGCCCGCCGTCACCGACGCGGCGCGGGCGATTCCCGGTCTGCGCTGCGACTGGGTGGTGGAAGAGGCGTTTGCCGAAATCCCGGCCTGGCATCCCGCAGTGGAGCAGGTGATTCCGGTCGCGCTGCGGCGCTGGCGCAAGCACCCGTTCGCCGCCAGCACGCGGCGCGAGTGGCGCGCCTTTCGCCAGCGCATCACCGCCACGGAATACGATCTCGTCATCGACGCGCAGGGCCTGTTCAAAAGCGCCTGGCTCGCCCACTACGCCCGTGGCCCCGTGCACGGGCTGGATCGCGCCTCGGCCCGCGAACCGCTGGCGCGCCTGTTTTACGCCCAACGCCACGCGGTGCCCTGGGGCCACCACGCGGTGCGGCGGGTGCGCGAACTGTTCGCCGCCGCGCTCGCCTACCCCGTGCCCGCGCAGGCATGCGGGGACGACGACGGCGCCACGGTCGCCGACGCCGCCACTTACGGCCTCGACCGCCAGCGCATCCTCGCCGCCAGCGCCCCTCGGCAAGCGCCCGGGCGTGCCCGCTTCATGTTCCTCCACGGCACCACCTGGCCCACCAAGCATTACCCGGAGAGCGCCTGGCGCGAACTCGCCGCCATCGCCAGCGCCGCCGGGGCCGAAATCCATCTGCCGTGGGGCAACGAACAGGAGCACGCACGCGCCGAACGCATCGCCGCCGGGCTGATGGGGGCGCAGGTGTTGCCGAAATCCACCCTGGCCGAGCTTGCGGCGGCGCTGATGACGATGAGCGCCTGCGTCGCGGTCGACACCGGCCTCGGCCACCTCGCCGCCGCCCTCGACATCCCTACCCTGTCCCTGTTCGGCCCCACCCACCCCGGCTTCACCGGCGCATGGGGACGACGCCAACAGCGCCTGGCCGCCGATTTCCCCTGTGCGCCCTGCCTGAACAAAACCTGCCATCCGCTGATGTGCCTGTCGCCCGACCCTGAGTGGCCCTGTGCGCCCGCATCGACGCAGGTCGAGCCGCCATGCTTTTCCTGCCTGCCGCCGCAGCGGGTGTGGGCCGCGCTCAGCGCACTGGCGGGACAAACCCCTGCGCCACCTTCACGCCCGCGTTAAACTTGGTCGCTCAACTGTTTCTTTCACGGATTCCCGCCGATGCAACTCGCGTTCTGCCTCTTCAAGTATTTCCCCTATGGCGGTCTGCAACGCGATTGCCTGCGCATCGCCCTCGCCTGCCAGGCTCGCGGTCATGACATTCGGCTCTACACCATGGAATGGCGCGGCGAAGAACCTCCTCCGGGCTTCGAGCGCATCATCGTGCCGGTCAAGGCGTGGCAGAACCATCACCGCTACGGCAAGTTCAGCGCCTGGGTGCAGGCCGACCTCGCCCGTCGTCCGGTCGACCGCCTCATCGGTTTCAACAAGATGCCGGGGCTGGATTTCTATTACGCCGCCGACCCCTGTTTTGAGGAAGTTGCGCGCACCTTGCGCGGGCCGCTCTACCGCCTCGGCGGGCGTTACCGCCATTTTGCCGCAGCCGAACGCACGGTGTTCGCGCCCGAAAACCATACCAAAATCCTGATGATCTCCGCCGTGCAGCAGCCGTTTTTCGTCAAATATTACGGCACCCCGGCGCGGCGTTTTCACATGTTGCCGCCGGGCATCGCCCCCGACCGCCGCGCCCCGGCCAACGCCGCGGAGCTTCGCGCCGCGTTCCGGCGTGAATGGAAACTCGGCGACGAGGATTTCGCCCTGGTACAGATCGGCTCCGGCTTCAAGAACAAAGGGCTGGATCGCAGCATCCGGGCGCTGGCCGCGCTGCCGGAAGCCCTGGCCCGGCGCACGCGGCTCTTTGCCCTGGGCGATGACGACCCCCGCCCTTTCCAGCGTCAGGTGGCCACACTGGGCCTCGGCGACCGGGTCAGCATCATGAGCGGGCGCGACGATATTCCGCATTTCCTCCTTGGCGCCGACCTGCTGATTCACCCCGCGTATGTGGAAAATACCGGCACCGTGCTGCTGGAGGCGGTAGTGGCCGGTCTGCCGGTGCTCACCACCGAGGTGTGCGGTTATGCCCATTACATCCTCGAAGCCGACGCGGGCCGGGTGACGCGCTCCCCGTTCGCGCAGGACACCCTCGATCAGACGCTGGTCGCCATGCTCAACGATGCCGGGGCGCGGCAACAGTGGGCGAAAAACGGTCTGGCGTTTGCCGCCAGCGCCGACCTCTACAGCCAGCACGAGCGCGCCGCCGACCTCATCCTCGGGGCGGGCTGATGGCGGCGTTGATCTTGCACCCCCCGTTCACGCGCCTGTGGGCGGGACAGGATGCGTTCGCCGCCGTCGAGGCGTTGCCCGGCGAAATTTTTCGCGCCCTCGAAGGGCGCAAGACCTTGCGCACCGAGATCGACGGCCACGGCTACTTCGTCAAGATTCATCGCGGCGTAGGCTGGAAGGAGATCGCCAAGAACCTCATCAGCCTGCGCCTGCCGGTGCTGGGGGCGGAGAACGAGTGGCGCGCCATCACCCGGCTCGACGCGCTCGGCGTCGGCACCATGCGGGCGGTGGCATACGGCATGCGCGGCGCCAACCCGGCGCGCCGCCACTCTTTTCTCATCACCGAAGAACTCACCCCCACCATCGACCTCGAAGCCTGCTGCCGCGACTGGCCGACCACCCCGCCGCCCCCGGCGCTGAAGCATGCGCTCATCCGGCGCGTCGCCGACATGGCGCGCAGGATGCACGAGGGCGGGGTGAATCATCGTGATTTCTACCTGTGCCACTTCCTGCTCCACACCAGCCCCGCGCCCACCCCGGCAGCCTTGCGCCTGTCGCTCATCGACCTCCATCGCGCCCAGGTGCGCACGCACACTCCCCGGCGCTGGCGGGACAAGGATCTGGCCGGGCTCTATTTTTCCGCGCAGGAGATCGGCCTCACCCGGCGCGATTTCCTGCGCTTCATCCGCGTCTATTTCGGCCACCCGCTGCGCACCACGCTCAGCCGCGAAGCGGCGCTGTTCGCCGCGCTCGAACGCGAGTCGGTGCGCCTGCGCGCGCGCTACCTGCGCAAATACGCCCCGACGACAGCGCAAAATCAGAAATGAACAACTGGCGACTCCTCTCTCCTTACGACGCGGGCGAAACGGCACGCGCCTTCGCGTCGCTGGATGCCGTGTTCAATCTGGAGGGTGAGCACCTCTCCAAAGACCGCCTGTGCAACGTCCTGCGCATCACCATTGACGGAGTGGTCTATTACGTCAAACGTTACCGCAACCCCGGTAAAAACCCGCTGCGGCGCTGGCTGGGGCGCTCCCGCGTCCAGGCCGAGTGGGAAAACCTCGCCGCCTTTGCCGCCTGGGGCCTGCCCACCGCACAAATCGTCGGCCACGGGCTGGAACGGCGTGCAGGCGCGTTTGTGCGGGGCGCGCTGATTACCCGTGAGCAGGCAGGAACCGTCGATTTGTCCCGGCTGGCCGAGGCGGATGATCCGCGTCTGCGCTCCCCGCAATGGCTCGCACGCATCATCCCCCAGGCCGCACACATCGCCCGCACCCTGCATGAACACCATTTCGCCCACAACGATCTCAAATGGCGCAACCTGCTGGTCGACACCCGCGACACGCTGTACCTGATTGATTGCCCCGGCGGGCAGCGTTGGCCGCAGCCGTTTTTGCGCTACCGCATCATCAAAGACCTGGCCTGTCTCGACAAACTGGGCAAGCACCACCTGTCGCGCACCTGGCGGATGCGGTTTTTCCACGCTTACACCGGCCGCGCCCGGCTCTCGACCCGCGACAAGGCGCTGATCCGCCGTATCCTGCAATTTTTCGCCGGACGGGAATAAGCCATGCCACCCGACACCCCGCAAGACGCCGCCACCCTCGCCGCCGCCGGGCGCGAGCTGACATTTCCTCTCGCGCTGCCAATCGAAAACCGGCTGCTCACCCTGGTGCAGCCGCTGCGGGTGCTGCCCGGCAAGCGCATCGTCGGCGAGGGCGACTGGGCCGGGCAGCGCGCACTGACCAAGCTCTTCATCGGTGCGGGCAGCAAGCGCCACTACCAGCGCGAACGCGCCGGGGTCGATGCGCTGATCGCCGCCGACATCCCCACCCCCCAGGTCATCACCTCCGGGGCATTCGCCGGGGGCGGCTATTACCTGCTCACCGAATTCCTCGCCGATGCGGTGAGCCTCGCCCATGTGCTCGCCACCGCCCCCGCCAGCGCCGCGACCCTGGCCCGGCTGCAAGACGCCTGCCGTCTCATCGGCCAACTCCACGCCAACGGCCTCGAACATCACGACCCCCATCCGGGCAATTTCCTCTGCCATCAGGGCCACGTCCTCATCATCGACGGCGATGCGGTCAAGCGCTCCCCCGCGCCGCTTGCCCCCGCCAGCGCCCACGCCAATCTCGCCCTCTTCCTCGCCCAACTCCCCCTCCGGTTCGAGGCCCAATCCGGCGCCCTGCTCGATGCCTACGCCCGCCCCCTGCCCCCCGCCGCCACCCTCACGGCCCTGATCGCCCAGGCCCGCGCGCGCCGCCTCGCGGATTACCTGAAAAAAACCCTGCGCCCGTGCACCCTGTTTGACGTGTGGCACACGCTCCGCCGCTTCACCGCCGTCGTGCGCGAGCAGAGCGCCGCCCTCGCCTCGCTGCTCGACGACCCCGAGCGCGCCATCGCCGCCGGTACGCTGCTCAAAAACGGCAACACCGCCACCGTCGCCCGTGTCGCCCTCGGCGAGCGCCAGTTAGTCATCAAACGCTACAACCTGAAGAACCTCGTCCACGCCTTTTCCCGCGCCTGGCGTCCCAGCCGGGCCTGGCATTCGTGGCGCGAAGGCCACCGCCTGAGCTTTCTCGACATCGCCACCCCGGCCCCCCTCGCCCTGATCGAAGAGCGCCGCCCCTTCTCCCTCGGCCTGCTGCGCGCACGCGCCTGGCTGATCAGCGCCGACGTCCCCGCCCCAAGCCTGGCCGAACGCCTGGCCGCCCTGCCCGCAGACGCCCCGCCCCCCGCAGAAGCCGAAGCCCTGCTCACCCTGATGCGCACCCTCCACACCCACCGCATCAGCCACGGCGACCTCAAGGCCAGCAACCTGCTCTGGGATGGAAACCAAATCGTCGTCATCGACCTCGACGCCATGACCCAACACACCAGCGCCACCCGCTACGCCCGCGCCTGGCGCCGCGACCGTGCGCGGCTGCTGGCGAACTGGCCGGAGGGGAGCGAGCTGCATCAATGGCTGGATCGGAATCTGCCGGAAGGGCGTGCACCATGACGCTGTGCAAGAATTGCTGAGGGCGAACATATCCCTTAAATATCCCCGATTTTTTCTGTCTTTCAATGTTTGTAGTTTGTAGTATCATACATACATTGATTTACACGGGAGCCATGCCATGTTACCCACGACCATCTCAGGGCGCGAATTTAACCGCGACTCAAGCGGTGCGAAGCGTGCGGCGAACGCCGGGCCGGTGTTTATCACTGACCGGGGCAAACCCGCACATGTGCTGTTGAGCATTGAGGAATATCAACGCATTACCGCACAGGAAAGCAACGTTATCGACTGTCTTGGGCTGCCGGCGGGCGTTGAGGATATTGAGATTGAATTTCCAGGCTCACGCGAACCCGCACGTGCGGCAGATTTTTCATGACCTGGCTGCTGGATACCAACGTCGTTTCCGAACTGCGAAAAATCCGCGCTGGCAAAGGCGATGCTCATGTCACCGCATGGGCGCGTTCTGTGCCGGGTGGAAGTCTGTTCCTGTCGGTCATCGTGGTGCAGGAACTGGAACAGGGCGTGCTGCTCACTGAACGGCGCGACCCGGCGCAGGGTGCCGTGCTGCGTTCATGGCTGAATGGTCATGTCCTGCCGTTCTTTGCCGGGCGCATCCTGCCCGTCGACATGGCGGTTGCCATCCGCTGCGCGGCCTTCAATGTGCCCAATCCACGCCCCGCACGGGACGGGCTGATTGCGGCAACTGCCGCCGTCCACGGCCTGACCGTCGTAACCCGGAACATTGCCGACTTCGCCCCCACGGGGGTGCCGTCCCTGAATCCGTGGACGCCGGGATAGTTACCACAACTTGCCGATTTTAAGCTCCACGCGCTTGTTCTCGGATTTGTTGGGGCCGTCGAAGTGGCGGTGTACGGGAAAGAACACGCCGATGCCGAGCCATGCGTCGGCGGGGAGGACGATGTTGAGGGAAGGGCCGACGAACCATTCGGTTACGCCGTTGCGGGTGCTCACCTTGCCTGCGGGAGTGTAGGCGTGGGCGGATTTTTGATGGACGAGGCTGCTTTCCAGCCCCAGGTCGAAGGCGTGGAAGAGGTAGCGTAACTGGCTGTTCCATTGCCACGACTGGCCGCGCTTGACCTCCTGATTGCCGCGCTCGAACGGGCCGCTCCACACGCCTTCGGTATCCAGCTTGAGATTCGGGGTGAGGAAACGTCCGTAGGCCGCGCCCACACGCCAGCCCCATGCGCCGTTGCCCGGCAGGTGGCGCTTGCCTTCCTGTCCGGTCGGCAGCAGCACGGCGGCGGAAAAACTGAGGGCAAAGGGGTCGCCCTGATGCAGATTGAACGGTGCGGCGTTTATGCCGATGACCTGATCGCCCCAGCCGCCCAGATGTTTGGGCGAGGGCGTGGGATGGCTGCGGGACTGGTCGATGTAGGGCGTGATGGCGACGAATTCCACATGGTCAGTGAGGCCATAACGCAATTTCAGCAGCCAGGTCTGGCCGAACACGTCCGAACGCGCTGCGCCGCCTTTTTCGGCGTGGGTTTTATCGGCAAAGGAGACGTTCAGGGCGCTGAAAAACAGATTTTTGGGCAGGCTGCCTGCCGCAGAGGTGTTGACGTTGACCGGGGGCGTGCCCATCAGCACGCGAGGGATGGCGGACGCGGGGGATGGTTCGCGCCCGGGTTCCGCCATGGCCGGGGTGGACAGGGCGCACAGGCAGAGCAGGGGATAGAGCGGGGCGAGGGTTCTGGACATGATCTTGGGCAAGGTTCAGGGGTGATCGGGCGGCAAATCTTCTGGCACAGGCGGGGCTGACTCTTCCCCGAACTGCATCGCATGCAGCCTGGCATAGCACCCTCCGGCGGCGAGGAGTGCGGCATGTGTTCCGCGCTCGACGATGCGCCCGTGCTCCATGACCAGAATCAGGTCTGCCTTTTCGATCGTGGACAGGCGGTGGGCAATCACCAGCGTCGTGCGGCCATGGGTGGCCTGATCGAGCGCGGCCTGGATATGGCGCTCGGATTCGGTGTCGAGCGCGGAGGTGGCTTCGTCGAGGATCAGAATCGGGGCGTCTTTCAACAAGGCCCGGGCAATCGCCAGACGCTGGCGCTGACCACCGGAGAGGGTCACGCCGTTTTCGCCGATCCCGGTATCGAAGCCCTGCGGCTGACGGTCGATGAATTCGCGTGCGTTGGCGGCTTCGGCGACGCGGATGATGTCCTCACGCGAGGCGCCGGCCAACTCGCCATAGGCGATGTTGTTGGCAATGGAGTCGTTGAACAGCGTCACTTGCTGCGTCACCAGCGCGATATGGTGGCGCAGGTTGCGCAAGGTGTAAGCGGAGATTTCCACCCCATCGACCAGAATCTGGCCTTCGCTGTGGCGGTAAAAACGCGGAATCAGGCTGGAGAGGGTGGATTTGCCGCTGCCCGAGCGCCCCACCAGCGCCACCATCTGGCCCGGTTCGATGGTGAAGCTCACCGCGTCGAGCACAACGGCCTCGGTGCCGGGATAGCGGAAGGTCAGGTCGCGCACCTCGATCCGGCCCTCGACCCGCTCACGTTCGATCTGGCCCTCGTCCGGCTCCGGCTGCTCGTCGAGCTGCTCGAAGATGCTCTCCGCCCCGGCCACGCCTTTCTGGATGGTTGAACTCACTTCCGAGAGCTGGCGTATCGGCTTGGGCAACAGCCCGGCGGCGGTAATGTAGGCCACCAGATCGCCCGCCGTCGAGGCGTCGCCCTTGAGCCACAGCACCAGAAACAGCACCACGGCCATCGCGGTATAGGTGACGAGTTGCAGGGTCGGCGTATAGGTCGCCCCGGTCTTGACCATCGACAGTTGCTTGCGCGTATTGTCGTCACTGGCGGCGCGAAAACGCCCGGATTCGTAAGCCTCGCCGCCAAAGCCGCGCACCACCCGGTAGCCCTGGATGGTCTCGGAGGCGACATGGGTCACGTCCCCCATGCTGATCTGGATTTTCTTCGCCTGCTTGCGGAATTTGCGGCTGGCATTGCCCACCAGCACCCCGATGAGCGGCAAAATCGCCACCATCACCAGGGTGAGTTTCCAGTTCATCCACAGCAGGTAGCCGAAGAGGAACACCACGGTCAGCCCTTCCCGCACCACCACCTTGATCGCGTCGGTCGCCGCCCCCGTGACCATGGTGACGTTGAAGGTGATGCGGGACACCAGATGGCCGGAGTTGTGATGATCGAAATAGGCATTCGGCAAGCGCAGCAGGCTGTTGAACAGCGCGATGCGCATATCATGAATCAGGCCAAGCGAGACCCGCGCCAGAAAGTAATTGCCCAGATAAGACCCCACCCCCTGCCATAGCGCAATGGCGACAATCGCCAGCGGCACCGCGTGCATCAGCGCCAGACCGTTGAGCGGTTCCAGATTATGGAACACCGGCTGTTGTGGCGAGATCAGGCCATCGACAAAATACTTCATCACCCCGGCCAGCATCGGCTGGGAAGAGGCAAAAATGATGAAGCCGAGGATGCTGGTTGCAAACAGCGCGATGTAAGGGCGCAGATAGCCGAGCAAACGGAGATAAATCTTGAGGCTGGAGGTGGTAACGGGCGCGGCGGGCACGGAAGCGGATGACATACCGGGCTGGCGTGGTGAAAGATGGTGGATGTTAACACGGGGGAGCTGCTGCGCGCGCTTCCGGCGTGAGCGGGCGCATACGTTAACACAAACGGTCAGCACAAACGGCAAGGGGCGCTTGCGCGCCCCTTGCCGTTACTTCAGATCAAACGATCGTCAGACTCAAATCGCTGGAAGCGATCAGAAGTTGTGGCGAGCACCGACCGCGAAGCCTTGACGGTAGCCATCACCATTGCCCCACACGCCCGAGCTCGTGGCGCCGATGGCACCGACAGCACCACTAAGAGCGCTGGCACCGAGCAGACCTTTTTGTTGGCGGTTTTGGGTTTGATGAGCGTATTGCGCGTACAGCGTGGTCCGCTTGGACAGCGAATGCTCATAACCGAGGGAGAACTGACCCAGCTTGGCGCCATCGCCGTAACCGGTCGCAACACCGGCGAGGAAGTTACGGTCGGTGTCGACCTTGCGATAGGTGTAGGAACTCAGGATCTTGCCATTGGGACCAACCGGCGCGCTCACACCGAGCAGGGCTTGCTTGATCGTGAGATCATTGCCGCCGTCGAGCTTGGTCTTGCGTTGACCCGCCAGGGCGGAGATCTTGACCACTTTCAGGTCATACGAGAAGTAGCCTTCAATGACGCCAATCGACTTCAGCGGATCAGATTCATTGGTGCGGGCCTGGTGAATGTTAAGCGCGGCGAAGATCGGGCCGCTGCTATAGGACGGCGCGAAAGCCCAGACGCGGGCATCTTTCAGCGGCGAGGTACCGAGAACACCGATACCGCTCTTGTTTTCCAGACCTTCATCGCCACCATACGAATTGGTGAAACCGGCTACGAAGGAGAAACCACTCCAGGTCGGCGAGATGTAGGCGAGCAGGTTGTCCAGACGGGCATCTTGCGCCAGCACATGGCTGGCATCGCCGAGGCCGTTCTTGCCGAACGGATCAACCGCAGCGGTGAACAAGTGTTGCGGGGTGTATTGGCGACCCAGCGCCACAGTACCGAAACCACCCGCCAGACCCAGATAGGATTGACGATTACCCGCGCCGCCCCACAGGCCGGTTTGGTCGCTGCGTTCGCCGGCGAGGCCGGTTTCGAGCACGAACACGGCCTTCAGGCCGTTGCCCAGATCTTCAGTACCCTGGAAGCCGAGGCGGTTGGACTTGGAAATACCGGAATCGACGGCGCTACGGCTGTCGACACCACTGGCAATATTGCGATTCTGGAAGGTGTAACCAAAATCGACGCTACCGTAAATGGTCACGTTCGACTGCGCGAAGGCCGGGGCCGACACCAAGCCAGCTACAGCCAGCGCGATCAGTTTTTTTTGCATGTTGTGTTTCTCCTCAAGTTGAAGCGACGCTCCCGCTTACGGCGTGAGCCCAATCAGACCTCTCGGGCGAGAAGTTGCGGCAATTGTCCTGATTCCGCGAGGTCTCACGCAAGCCAAACGACAGATAAGGCGAGCTTGGGCGGATATTTGTTGTACTTCCACAACAAGCGCCCCCGCGTTTCCGCCCCGCTTCGGCCCTATAATCAGCGCCTCCCCCACGCCCCGCATTCCCATGACTGTTCCCATAAACAACGCCATCAGCGCTGATGATAATGTACTGATTCTTGGCATCGGCAACCTGCTGTGGGCGGACGAAGGCTTTGGCGTGCGTTGCGTGGAAGCCCTCGCCGCAGCGTGGGAGCTGCCCGCGACGGTGACGGTGATGGATGGCGGCACCCAGGGGCTTTATCTGCTGCCCTATGTCAGCGCCGCCCGCCGCCTGATCGTGTTCGACGCGATCGATTACGGCATTGCGCCGGGCACGCTCAAGGTGGTGGAAAACGACGAGGTGCCCCGCTTCATGGGGGTCAAGAAGATGAGCCTGCACCAGACCGGTTTTCAGGAAGTGATCAGCTCGGCAGCATTGCTGGGGCGCGTGCCGACAGAGATGGTGCTAATCGGGGTGCAGGCCGAAGAACTCGAAGATTTTGGCGGCAGCCTGCGTCCCGTGGTGCGGGCGCGGGTGGGCGAGGCGGTCGCGCTGGCGATTGCCCGCCTGCAACAATGGGGGTTCGAGCCGGTGCGCCGCGCATCGTCTGCGACCAGCGCCAGCGCCCCCGCGCTCGACATTACCGCCTATGAAGCAGGCCGTCCGGCAGCGGAGCTGGCCTGCCGCACCGGCGACAGCCGCTTTTTCACGGCAGGACACTAAAGCCATGTGCATCGGCATTCCCATGCAAGTCATCGAAGATGGCCTCACCCACGCCCGCTGCCGCGACCCGCGAGGGGCAGAGGTCGTCATCGACCTGCTGCTCACCGGCCCCCAGCCCCAGGGCGCGTGGCTGATGACCTTTCTCGGCGCAGCACGGGCGGTGCTCGACGAGCACGAGGCGCAGCACAGCCTTGCGGCGGTGCGGGCGCTGGATACGCTCCTCGCGGGTGGCACGCCCGATCTGGACGCGGCCTTCGCCGATCTCGTCGGGCGCACGCCCCAACTGCCCGATTTTTTACGCCCACCGCGCTAAACCTTCGCACTGAACCTTACATGTCCGACCGCACCCCCTCTCCGCTTCGTCCCTTTCCCATCCCGGTCGCCGTGATCGGCCCCGGTTCGCAAGCCGGGCCGGATGAAAGGCTCAACGTCCTGCCCTTGCCGCAGGAGATGAGCACCTATCGCCCGCCGCGCCTGCCGGAAGTCATCCCGCCTGGCGCACGCGATGCGGCAGTGGCCCTGCTGGACGATTTTGCCGCAGGGCTTGAACGCTGGCTCGCGGGCCAGGGCGAGGCTCCGGTCGTGCGCCTCGGCGGACTCGATCCGGTGGTGCTGGCGCTGATCAACGACACCCTCGGGCAGGGCGAAGTCAGCATCCGGGCGCAAGGCGGCTCGGGCCTTGCCAACATTGACATTCAGGAGACGATCTTCGCCGGGCTGTGGCGGGTGCAGACCCGCGCCGACGATGGCGGGATGGAAGACGACCGCCTGGAAGCGGCGAAGATTCCCGCAATCGTCATCGCCCGTGCCCGCGCCGCCACCCGTTGCGGGCCGCTGCGGGCGGAGACGCCCGCCGGGCTGATGAATGCGCCCGCCGTGCTCGCCGAAATCAACGCTGCGGCGCAGGCGCGCTCATCTGCCCCCGACGCTGACGCCCCCGCCCACGTCATCAACCTCACCCTGCTGCCGATGAGCGCCGAAGACATGGGCTGGCTGGGCGAGGTGCTGGGCATCGGCCCGGTGTCCATTCTCTCGCGCGGTTACGGCAATTGCCGCCTGACCAGTACCGGGCTGGTCGACACCTGGTGGGTACAATATTTCAACAGCAGCGATGCCCTGATTCTCAACACCCTCGAAATCACCGCCCTGCCCGACGCCGCGCTGGCGGCAACGGAAGACCTGGTCGACAGCCTCGCCCGCCTGCGCACCTGGGCCCGAACGCTGCTCACGATATGAGCCAATACCGCACCAGCATCGACCCGGATCGCCTCAGCCCTGACTCCCGTCTGGAATGCAGCATCTGTTGGTGGGTGTACGACCCCCAGGACGGTGACGAAGCGGGTAACATCCCCCGTGGCACGCCGTTTACTGCACTGTCGGATGACTGGCGTTGCCCGCAGTGCGACGCGCTGCGTCACCAGTTTCTCGTAATCGCCGACGACCGATGATCTCATCCGCCCCTTTGTTTCCGCACCATCGCGCCAATCCGGCGGCCCTCGTGGTGGCCGCTTTCGCCGCCATCGCCCGCACCCGCATGGCGGGCTTGCCCATCGTCAACCCGGCGCTGGAGGTGGCCGTGCCGCTGATGCGCGCCCACCTCGGCGAATGGCTGGGGGTGCTGGTGACGCCGTGGGCGATTTCGCTCGTGCTGCTGCCGGGGGACGGGGGACAGTTCCGGGCGCTGGGCGCCGACGAAACCCAGACCTGGAAATTTGCCAGCGGCGAATATGATTTCATCGGCAACGACGAACCGGAGCTTGGCCCCTATCAAAGCTGCTCGCTGTTTTCGCCGGTGCTGGAATTCGTCGATCAGGCCAGCGCCGAAGCCACCGCCCGCGCCGCGCTCGAAGCCCTCGACCGCCCCGCCGACCCGACCACGCCGGGTCGGCGCGCGTTTCTGCGCGGGACGTTTTTTGGTGCTCAGCCATGAGCGAAGCCCTGGTTCTGAACGCCACCCGTGCGGCGGGGAAGATCACCCGCGTCACCGCCGTCAACAGCCGTCCGCTGGCAGCCAGCATGCTCATTGGCCGCAGTCCGGAGGAAGCCCTCGCCATCGTGCCCAATCTGTTTGCGCGCTGTAGCCGGGCGCAAACGCTGGCGGCGCGGCTGGCGTGCGAGGTAGCGGCGGGCGTGCTCCCGCTCCAGCGTCCGTTTGAAGAGCAACTGCTGGCCATCGAGATGGCGCAGGAACATCTGTGGCGTCTGCTACTCGACTGGCCGCCCCTGCTCGGTCTGCCGCCGCAGCGCGCCCATTACGCCAATGTCCATCGCGGACTCAACCGCAGCGGGCACGCGGAAATTTTCACCCTCCACGCCGACAGCATCGAAGAACTGGCCGACCCGGAGCAGGGCGAGTCGTCCCCCGCCTCCATGCTCGAACGCCTGCTCGAACTCGATGCCTCGCCTGCCGCGTGCGCCCCCCGCTTGCTGCCCGAGTTCGACGCGGAGATCTGGACGAGGCAGACCGCAGAGATCGACGGCCCGTTTTGTGCCGCGCCGATCTTCGACGGCGCCCCCGCCGAAACCGGGCCGTTGGCGCGCCACCACGCCCAACCCGAAGTGCAGCGTCACCTTGCCGCCGGACGCCACATCGTCGCCCGCTTCATGTCCAAGCTCATTGATCTCGCCGAATGCACCCAACGCCTGCGCACCCCCGGCCTGCTCCCGCCGCTCGCCGGGGTGGCCGAACCGGCGCCCAGCGTCGGAATGGCCTCTGTCAACACCGCCCGTGGCATGTTGCTGCATCAGGTTCGGCTCGAAGACGGAAAAATCGCCGATTATTCAATCTGTGCACCGACGGAATGGAATTTCCACCCCCAGGGTGTTTTCGTCCAGGAGAGCACCGGTCTGCCCGCCAGCGACCCGGACACGGCCCACAAACGGCTCGCCGCGCTCGCGCTCGCCCTCGATCCGTGCGTGGCGTACCAGCTCGACCTGCGCGACGAGGACGCCCCCGCCCATGCATGAGATGGCGCTGGCCGGGAGCATCCGCGACATCATCGACGAGGTCGCCCATGCCCACGGTGATCGCCGGGTCGAGCGCGTGGTGCTGGAGATCGGCGAGCTGGCGGCGGTCGAGATCAGCGCTTTGCGCTTCGGGCTCGAGGTAGCGCTCAAGGACAGCTTCGGCGAAAATGCGATCATCGACATCATCGCCGTGGCGGGCAGCGGCTGGTGCATGCGCTGCGCCACCACGGTCGCCTTGCCCAGACGGGATGCCGCCTGTCCGCAGTGCGGGAGTTACCAGATTCAGCCCACCGCCGGCACGGAGATGCGGGTCAAGGAATTGATGCTGGCGGCAGTCAATGAGGCTGCTGTCGATGACGAAGCTCACGAGAGATCAGACCATGTGTAGTACTTGCGGTTGCGGCAGCGGCGAGATTCGCTACAACGGACAACCGGCGCTGTCGGCTGCGCCGCTGCCTGCGCCCACCCAGGCATTTCGCCCGGTCGCCGCTGCGGCGGGCGCACATGTGCATGATCACGCGCACGACCACGACGCGCAGAAGGTGAAGATCGAGCGCGACATCCTCAGCCACAACGACACCCTCGCCGCCGCCAACCGCGCCTGGCTCGCCGCCCGCGCCATCCTCGCGCTCAATCTGGTGTCCAGCCCCGGCTCGGGCAAAACCACCCTGCTGGTGGAAACCATCCGCCGTCTGGCGGGCGAATTCCCCATCGCGGTGATCGAAGGCGATCAACAAACCGAGTTCGACGCCGAACGCATCCGCGCCACCGGCGCTCCCGCCTTGCAGATCAACACCGGCAAGGGCTGCCATCTCGACGCCCACATGGTGGGCGAAGCCTTTGCGCGCCTGCCCCTGGCCGCACAAAGCCTGCTCCTGATCGAAAACGTCGGCAATCTGGTGTGCCCGGCGGCGTTCGATCTGGGCGAAGCGCACAAGGTCGTCATCCTCTCGGTGACGGAAGGCGAGGACAAACCGCTCAAATATCCCGACATGTTCGCCGCGGCGGATTTGATGCTGCTGTCCAAAACCGACCTCCTGCCCCACCTCAGCTTTGATCCTGAACGCGCGATCGGCTATGCGCAGCGGGTTAATCCGCGCCTGCACACGCTGACGCTGTCGACCACCAGCGGCGCGGGGTTCGATGCCTGGCTCGACTGGATTCGCCGCGAGCGCGCCACCCTGCCCGGCGCCAGGCCCGGAGCCGTCACATGAAGGCCGCACAGCCCCCCGCACGTCGGCGTATCCGTGTCACCGGGCTGGTGCAGGGGGTCGGCTTTCGTCCCTTTGTCTGGCGTCTGGCGCATGAACTCGACCTCGCGGGCTGGGTGTGCAATGACGGCGAAGGCGTCAGTATTGAAGTCCAGGGCGATCCCGCCGCGCTCGATGCCCTCGTCAATCTCCTGCGCACCGACGCCCCGCCCGCCGCCCGGGTCGAGGACGTGGATGCGTGGCCGTGCGCGCTGGACCCCGCCACGACGGACTTCAGCATCCTGCCCTCGCCGCTGGATGTGCACGTCATCACCACGGTCGTCAGCCACGACCGCGCCACCTGCCCCGCCTGCCTCACCGAGTTGTTCGACCCCGACAACCGGCGCTGGCGTCACCCCTTCATCACCTGCACCCAGTGCGGCCCGCGCTACACCATCAGCCGGGCCTTGCCCTACGACCGCGCCCGCACCAGCATGGCGGCGTTTCCGCTGTGCACGGCCTGCGCCCACGAATACGCCGACCCCGGCACGCGCCGCTTTCATTCCGAGACCAATGCCTGCCCTGGGTGCGGCCCGCGCCTCGCGCTGATCGACAATCGCGGCAACCCGATCGCCTCCGACCCCATCGCCGCCGCGCTCTCCCGCCTTGCCGCCGGGCAAATCCTCGCGGTCAAAGGGCTGGGCGGATTTCATCTGATGGCCGATGCGCGCCAGCCTGCCGTCATCGCCCGCCTGCGCTGGTGGAAACACCGCGGTCGCAAACCCTTCGCCCTCATGCTCGCCAATCTGGCCTCGGCGCGGCAATGGGTGCAGCTCACCGACGACGAAGCCACACTGCTCGCCTCCCCCGAGCGCCCCATCACCGTGTGCGCCATCAACTCCGATAATCCCGTCGTTGTGACCGTGAGTCATGGTCTCGCCCCCGGCTTTGACCGCCTCGGGCTGATGCTGCCCTACACCCCGATTCAGTACCTGCTGTTTCACGAAGCCGCAGGCCGCCCCGTCGGCACCGACTGGCTCCGTGAGCCGCAGGCGCTGGCCCTGGTGTGCACCTCGGCCAATCCGGGCGGCGAGACGCTGATTACAGATAACGCCACGGCACAGCGCCACCTCAACAGCATCGCCGACGCCTTTTTCGACCATGACCGCGACATTCTCAACCCCTGCGACGACTCGGTGGTGCAAGTCCGCCCCGCCTTGAGCCTGCAAGGCCCGCAATTCATCCGCCGCGCCCGTGGCTACACCCCGCACCCGATCCAGCTTGGCCGCGACGGCCCCCCCGTGCTGGCATTTGGCGCCTCGCTGAAAAACACCGTGTGCCTGACCCGTGGCGCCGAAGCCTTTTTCTCGCCCCACATCGGCAACCTCGACTCCGCTGCCAACTGCCACGCACTCGACGCCGCCGTCGACCACCTGCAAGCCCTGCTCGGCGTGCGCCCGCTGGCCGTTGCCCACGACCTCCATCCGGATTTCCCCTCCACCCATGCGGCGCAGGTGCTGGCCGCTCGCCTCGGCATTCCCGCAGTCGCGGTTCAACACCATCACGCCCATCTGGCCGCCATCGCCGCCGAACACGCTCACCGTGGCCCCTTCCTTGGCCTGGCGCTCGACGGCTTCGGTCTGGGGAGCGATGGCAGCGCGTGGGGGGGCGAGCTGCTGCGCGTCGAGGGGGCGAGTTTTTCCCGCCTCGGCCACCTCGCCCTCCTGGCGCAACCCGGAGGCGATCTCGCCGCCCGCGAACCCTGGCGGATGGCGGCAGCCATGCTCCATCGTCTTGGCCGCAGTCACGAAATCAGCGAACGTTTCGGCATGGAAGCCGCCGCGCCGCTCGCCCAATTGCTGCGCCTTGACCCGAAACTGACCCCGAGCATCCCCCTCACCTCCAGCCTTGGCCGCCAGTTCGACGCCGCTGCGGGACTGCTGGGGGTGTGTCTCAAGATGAGCCACGACTCCGAAGCCGCACTGCGGCTGGAAACGCTCGCCAGCCGCATCCCGCCGCCGCCCCCGCTCGATCCGGGCTGGATCTTGAGCGACAGTGGCGTCCTCGACCTGCTGCCACTGTTTGAACGTCTGGCGGACGAAAATAATGCCGTCTACGGCGCCGCGCTGTTTCATTCCACCCTCGCCGCCGCGCTCGCCGCATGGGTGCAGACGCTCAGCCCCGAACACGGCGATCTGCGCACCGTGGCGCTGGGAGGCGGCTGTTGCCTCAACCGCCTGCTCACCGATACCTTGCGCCAACATCTGCTCGGGGCCGGCTTCACCGTGCTCGAAGCCTGCGCCGCGCCGCCCAATGATGGCGGGCTGGCGCTGGGGCAGGCACACGTCGCCCGCCTGTTGCTCACCGGAGAAACCTGAATGTGTCTGGCCCTCCCCGCCCGCGTGGTGGAAATCCTGCCCGCCGATCTGGCCCGCGTCGACCTCGATGGCGTCACCCGGGAGATATCGCTCGCGCTGGTGGATGATGTCGCGGTCGACGATTACGTCATCGTCCACGTCGGCTACGCCCTCTCCCGTCTGGACCCGGAACAAGCCGCCGCCACCCTCGCCCTCTTCAAAGCCAGCGCCCAGGCCGTGGCATAAATGAAATACGTCGACGAATTCCGCGACGGCGAGCTGGCGCAAAGCATCGCCGCCGCCCTCCGCCGCGCAGCCGATTCCGCCCGTCATTACGCCTTCATGGAATTCTGTGGCGGCCACACCCACGCGATCTCCCGCTACGGCATCGCCGACCTGCTTCCCCCCACGGTGCGCATGATCCACGGCCCCGGCTGTCCGGTGTGCGTGCTGCCGATCGGGCGCATCGACCTCGCCATCCGCCTCGCCCTTGAACACAAGGTGACGGTGCTCAGCTACGGCGACTGTCTGCGCGTGCCCGCCTCCGGCGGCCAGTCGATGCAAAAGGCGCGGGCGCAGGGCGCCGACATCCGCATGGTCTATTCCGCCGCCGATGCCCTCGCCCTCGCCCAACGCGAGCCGCAGCACGAAGTCGTGTTCTTTGCCATCGGCTTCGAGACCACCACCCCGCCCACCGCCGTGGTGCTCAGTGCCGCCCGCCAGCTCAAGCTCGACAATTTCAGCGTGTTGTGCAATCACGTGCTCACCCCGGCGGCGATGCAGGCCATCCTCGACGGCTCCCCCGCCACGGCCACCCCGCGCCTCGACGGCTTCATCGGCCCCGCCCACGTGTCCACCATCATCGGCAGCCGCCCGTATGAGCGCTTCGCCCACCACTACGGCAAGCCGGTAGTCATCGCCGGGTTCGAACCGCTCGACGTGATGCAGGCCATCCTGATGCTGGTGCGGCAGGTCAATGATGGCCGCGCTGAAGTCGAAAACGAATTCACCCGCGCCGTCAGCGCCACGGGCAACCTCAAGGCGCAGCGGCTGGTCGACAGCGTGTTCGAGCTGCGCCCCGGTTTCGAGTGGCGCGGGCTGGGCGCCATCCCCGACTCGGCGCTCGCCATCCGCGCCGATTTCGCGCCGTGGGATGCGGAGCGCAAATACGCCCTCCACTACATGGCCGTGCCCGACCACAAAGGCTGCGCCTGCGGCGCCATCCTGCGCGGCGAGCAAGCACCCACCGACTGCAAGCTGTTCGCCACCGCGTGCACGCCGCACACCCCGGTCGGCTCGTGCATGGTGTCCTCCGAAGGCGCCTGCGCCGCCCATTACAACTACGGCCGCTTCCGCGACGCCGTACCCGCCTGAACGCATGAAAGCCGCCCCCTACCGCCCGCTCGACCTCACCCACGGTCGCATCGACCTCACCCACGGCGCAGGCGGACGCGCCAGCGCCCAGCTCATCACCGGGCTGTTCGCCGCCGCGTTCAAAAACGACTATCTCGACCAGGGCGACGACGGCGCTGTCCTCCCCGCCCCCGCGCCGGGCGAAGCGCTGGTGTTCGCCACCGACGCCCACGTCGTCGCCCCGCTCTTTTTCCCCGGCGGCGACATCGGCAGCCTCGCCGTGCACGGCACCCTCAACGACCTCGCCATGATGGGCGCCCGCCCGCTCTACCTCAGCGCCAGCTTCATCCTCGAAGAAGGTCTCGCCCTCGCCGACCTCGCCCGCATCGTCGCTTCCATGGCGACCGCCTCCCGCGCTGCGGGTGTGCCCATCGTCACCGGCGACACCAAGGTCGTCGAACAAGGCAAGGGCGACGGCCTCTTCATCTCCACCGCCGGCCTCGGCGCACGCCCCGTCGGTCGCAGCCCGAGCGGGCGGGGCGCACAGGCGGGCGACGCCATCCTGGTCTCGGGCGCACTGGGCGATCACGGCCTGGCGCTGCTCACCGCACGCGGCGAGCTCGGCCTCGCCTCCACCCTCACCTCCGACAGCGTCGCCCTTCACGGCCTGGTCGAAGCCCTCTTCAACGCCATCCCCGCCGCCGCTGTCCACGTCCTGCGCGACCCCACCCGTGGCGGCCTCGCCACCACCCTCAATGAAATCGCCCACCAGTCCGGCGTCGGCATGCAGCTCATTGAAACCGCTATTCCCGTCAATCCACAAGTCGCCGCCGCCTGCGAACTGCTCGGCCTCGACCCGCTCTATCTCGCCAACGAAGGCAAGCTCATCGCCATCGTGCCCGCCGCCCAGGCCGCTGCCGCCCTCGCCGCCCTGCGCGCCCACCCGCTCGGTCAGCGCGCCGCCCAAATCGGCGCCGTCACCACCGACCCACGCCACTTCGTCCAACTCCGCACCCCCCTCGGCGGCCAACGCCTGCTCGATTGGTTGAACGGAGATCCGCTGCCGCGAATTTGCTGAAAGCAGGCGCTTTAATGCAGCCACCTGCTTTGCGTCTGCTTGAGCAAGGTCACCCCTCCCCCACATACGGGTTATGCAGGCGTTCCCGGCCAAAGGTCGAATCCGGCCCGTGGCCGGAAATAAAGCGGACGTCATCACCGAGCGGAAACAGTTTAGTGCGGATGGAGTTAATCAAATCGTCATAGTCGCCACGGGGGAAATCGGTGCGGCCGATCGAGCCGACGAACAGCACATCCCCCACCAGCGCGAGCCGGGCGCCGGGGTGGAAAAAGACGACGTGGCCCGGTGTATGGCCCGGGGTGTGGAGCACTTGCAGGGTTTCCTGACCAACGCTGACGGTGTCGCCATCGTGCAGCCAGCGGGTGGGGGTGAAGGCCTCGACGCCGGAAAAACCGAACATCTCGCTTTGCTCCGGCATCCCGGCGAGCCAGAAGGCGTCTTCTTCCTGCGGCCCTTCGATCGGCACGTTCAGGGTGCGCGCCAGTTGCGCGGCACCGCCGGCATGGTCGATGTGGCCGTGGGTGATGAGGATGCGCTCGACGGTGACGCCTGCTGCGTCGATGGCGGCCTGTATGCGGGGCAGATCGCCACCGGGGTCGACGACCACGGCCTGACGCGACGCGGTGCACCACAGCAGGGTGCAGTTCTGCTCGAAGGGGGTGACGGGGATGACACGGGTTTCAATCATGGCGCAACCTCGGACAAAAGACAGGATATGATAACTGGTTTAGCCGAACACGCCATGCAGCATCTTCACCACCAGCAGCATCAGCACCCCGGCGAAGATTTTTTTCAGCATCGACACCGGCAGGCGGTGGGCGCAGGCGGCGCCGAGCGGGGCGGTCAGGACGCTGACCACGCCGACGAGGAGGAAGGCGGGCACATAGATGTAGCCGATGGTGAATGGCGGGGTGCCCTGCGCAGACCAGCCGTTGAGCAGATAGCCGAGGGTGCCGGCGAGCGCGATCGGGAAACCGATGGCCGCCGAGGTGCCGATTGCGTGCTGCATTTTGACGTTGCACCAGACCATGAACGGCACCGACAGCGAGCCGCCGCCAATTGCCACCAGGGCCGAGATCGCGCCGATGAACAGCCCTGCGCCGCTCGTGCCCACAGGCCCGGGCAGTTCGCGTGCGGGCCTGGGCTTGGCGTTGTAGATCATCTGCATCGAGACATAGAACATGAAACAGGCGAAAAACACCGCGAGCGGCACGGTGTTCAGCCTGGAGGCGATGAAGGTGCCGGCAAAGGTGCCGACGAGGATGCCGGGGGTGATGCGGCGCACGATGTCCCAATGCACCGCGCCATGGGCGTGGTGGGCGCGCAGGCTGGAAACCGAGGTCAGCATGATGGTCGCCATCGAGGTGCCGAGCGCGAGGTGCACGACCTGTTCGTGAGCAAAACCCTGAGCGAGGAAAAAGGTGGTGAGCATGGGCACCATCACCCCGCCGCCGCCCACGCCGAGCAAACCGGCAACAAAACCCACCAGCGCACCAAGGGCTGGGTACGCCAGCCACCACGGATCAAAAATCATGCGCAGAACACACCCAAAAGCGGCGATTGTAACGACTCCGCCCGGTGGCGACAGGCAGCAATCTTCATTTGGTTATGCAAATACTCCACAAAAATAAAGAAGGCGCAACGTCTGAGCGCCGCGCCTTCTTTATTTGGCCCCCCGCGGGTGCCGTATTGCCGGTTTATCCTGAACGCACGGTTCAGGGGGTCGCCTCCCTTCCACATCAGGCTTACCCACGAGGGGCAAGACACACAGCGGTTCTGGCGGTCAGCAACCATGTCTCTCGACTATTGGTTCAAGGAACTCACGGCTCCACGAACACTGCAGGGGATTGACCTGATTCGATGATATAACTGGATGAATTAAAAGAGCTTTTCCTGCTGTGAGAGGACGCCGTCGAGGCGTGCTTCCATGAGTCCGATTCTACGCTTCGTGGCGGGCAAGTCAAACCCGTTGCCGCGCTGAAACTGGAGAAACTCGTGAGCCAGATTGAGCGCGGTCATGATCGCCAGGCGCTCGCCCGTGGCGTGGGTTTTGCTTTCTGCCTCTTGCAGGCGCTCGTCGAGATAGGACACCGCAGCAAGCAAACCGGGCTTTTCTGCTTTGCTGCACGCAACCTGATATTCCTTGCCCAGCAGGCTGATGGTCAGATTTTCCACGGTGATTTCCTTCAGGCGGTTGGCAGCCGGGCGAACAGGGCTTCGAGCTTCTCAGTCGCAAGCGCGACTTTGCCCGAGAGCTGGCGATTGTCAGCTTCGAGCCGGGCTTTGACCGCCCGCAGCTCGATATTCTCGCTTTTCAGCCCCACGTACAGGCTGATCAGTTGTTCGATCTGCGTTTCGAGACGGTTGAGTTCTGCGTCCATGGAGGCTTCAGCGGGTCAATGGAAGAAAGTACGACAGCTTGAGCATTATCTATCGTCTCTATAACGTAAAGCTTTAACGCTGCACCTGGGTCACGTCACGCACCGCCCCGGTATCCGCCGAGGTCGTGAGCGCGGCGTAAGCCTGCAGCGCCGCCGAGACGACGCGGTCACGCGCCGCCGGTTTCCACGCCGCCGCGCCGCGTGCTTCCATCGCCGTGCGCCGTGCCGCCAGGTCGGTGGCCGGGACTTCCAGCCGGATCGTGCGCCCTGGAATATCAATCACGATGGTGTCCCCTTCTTCAATCAGGCCGATTGCGCCGCCACACGCCGCTTCCGGCGAAGCGTGGCCGATTACCAGCCCTGACGAGCCGCCGGAAAAGCGCCCGTCGGTAAAGAGCGCGCACTGTTTGCCCAGCCCCACGCTCTTGATATAGGACGTGGGGTAGAGCATCTCCTGCATCCCCGGCCCGCCCTTGGGGCCTTCGTAGCGGATGATGACGACATCCCCCGCCGCCACCTTGCCGCCGAGGATGCCGTCAACCGCAGCCTCCTGGCTCTCGAACACCCTGGCCTTGCCGGTGAATTTGAGGATGGAGTCATCCACCCCTGCGGTCTTGACGATGCAGCCTTTTTCAGCGATGTTGCCGTACAGCACGGCCAGCCCGCCATCGGCGCTGAATGCATTGGCGCGATCACGAATCACGCCCCGCGAGCGGTCAAGATCGAGCTCGGGCCAACGCTTGTTCTGGCTGAATGCGCTCAGGCTGGGCACCCCGCCGGGCGCCGCACGGTAAAAATCAAACACGGCATTATCATGGGCCTGGATCACATCCCAGCGCACCAGCGCGTCGCCCAGAGTGCGGCCATGCACCGTCGCCACGTCCCGGTTCAGCAGCCCGGCGCGGTCAAGCTCGCCGAGAATGCCCATCACCCCGCCCGCACGGTGTACGTCCTCGATATGCACGTCATGCACCGCAGGCGCCACCTTGCAGATACAGGGCACCCGGCGCGAAATGCGGTCGATGTCCTTCATGGTGAAATCCACCCCGGCTTCGCGTGCGGCGGCGAGCAGGTGAAGCACGGTGTTGGTCGAGCCGCCCATCGCCACATCCAGACTCATCGCGTTCTCAAACGCGGCGGCGGTGGCGATCGAACGCGGCAAAACGCTGGCGTCGTCTTTTTCGTAATAACGCTTCGCCAGCTCGACGATTCTCCGCCCCGCTTCGCGGAACAGCGCTTCGCGGTCGGCATGGGTGGCGACCAGCGTGCCGTTGCCGGGCAGCGACAGGCCCAGGGCTTCGGTGAGGCAGTTCATCGAGTTGGCGGTAAACATGCCCGAACACGAGCCGCAGGTCGGGCAGGCAGAGCGCTCGTATTCGGCGATCTCGGCGTCGGAGCGGTTTTTGTCCGCGCTCACGATCATCGCGTCGATCAGGTCGGCGGCGATCACCTTGGCGTCCCACGTCACCTTGCCCGCTTCCATCGGCCCGCCGGAGACGAAAATCGCCGGGATGTTGAGCCGCAGCGCCGCCATCAACATCCCGGGGGTGATTTTGTCGCAGTTGGAGATGCACACCAGCGCATCCGCAGTGTGGGCGTTGGCCATGTATTCCACGCTGTCGGCGATCAGGTCGCGCGAGGGCAGCGAATAGAGCATGCCGCCGTGCCCCATGGCGATACCGTCATCGACCGCGATGGTGTTGAACTCTTTCGCGATCCCCCCCGCCGCCTCCACCTCACGCGCCACCAGTTGACCGAGATCCTTGAGGTGGACGTGGCCCGGCACGAACTGGGTAAAGCTGTTGACGATGGCGATGATGGGCTTGCCGAAGTCTTCCTCTTTGACTCCGGTAGCGCGCCACAAGGCGCGGGCGCCCGCCATGTTGCGGCCAGCGGTGGAGAGGTAGGAACGATACTGCGGCATGAGGCGCTCCGGAGAGTTGGGAGGAAAGCTTTCTATTCTAATCACTTGGCGGGCAAATCTGGCAAAGTCCCTCAACATGCCGAACACATAAATCCGTCGCAACGCGCCCAGGCGCTGATTTGGCGCAAAATGTGACGACTCGTAACCGCCGTCACAGATCGCTTGAAAACCCATGCGGATGGAACCATATATTGCCCCGGTTCATCCCCTGCCTGCCACCAAGGAGCCACCCTTCATGAAACGTGTTGCCCTACTGCTGCTGACCAACATCGCCGTCATGGTGGTGTTGTCGATCATCTGTTCCATGCTGGGCATTGATCGCTACCTGACCACCCAGGGCCTGAACCTTGGCAGCCTGCTGATGATGGCGGCGGTGTTTGGTTTTGGCGGCGCGCTGATTTCCCTGTTCCTGTCCAAACTCATGGCCAAGCACACGATGGGTTTGCACATGATCGACCCGCGCGCGCCCCGCAACGAAACCGAAGCATGGTTACAGCAAACGGTCGAGCGCCTCGCCCGCGACGCCAACATCGGCCTGCCCGAAGTCGGCATCTACGACGGCGCACCCAATGCCTTCGCCACCGGCGCCCGGCGCGATGCCGCACTGGTCGCCGTATCGACGGGTCTGCTCGCCGGCATGAACCGCAGCGAAGTGGAAGCGGTGCTCGGGCACGAAATCGCCCACGTTGCCAACGGCGACATGGTGACACTGACCCTGATTCAGGGCGTAGTGAACACCTTCGTCTTTTTCCTCGCCCGCGTCATCGGCTTTGCCGTCGACAACATGCTGAACAAAAACGACCGCAACCACACTCCGGGAGCGGGTTACACCATCACCGTCATCGTGATGCAAATCGTGCTCGGCTTCCTCGCCAGTGCCGTCGTCGCCTGGTTCTCGCGCCAGCGCGAATACCGCGCCGACGCCGGCAGCGCCACCTATCTGGGGAAAACCCAACCCATGATCGACGCCCTGCGCCGTCTCGGCGGCCTCAACACCCAACCCTTGCCGGAGAGCATGCAGGCGGCCGGCATTACCGGTGGCAAACTCTCGACACTGTTTGCCTCCCACCCGCCGATCGAAGCGCGCATTGCGGCACTGGAAAAGCTGGGGTGATGCGAAACGGAGCACGGACTTCGCGCCCATCCCTGAGCCTGAGCGGCAAACCGCTACAACCCTCATCAAGCGCTCTGGCCCCGGAAAAACTTGAGCGGCTTGTGCCCCCCTTGATATGATGCCCACGACCCCTTGACGCATGTCGGTCGCATCGCCCCTATGCACTTATGCGTCAAGCGCAGCCATTCACAGGAGGATTGCCACATGAACACCACCACCACTGACCGCCCCCTGCCCCGCAGCTACATGCCCGAAGAGGAAAAAATCGGCATGACCCAAAACGCAATTTATCTCTGCGAATCTGTCGAAGCAAAAGCAGCAGGAGATGAAGAAACCTCATGGGCCTGGCTTGCGCTTGCCAATCTGACAGAAAGTTCAATGTCCATGCTTAAAAGCGTGTGCGGTGACGAATTTTTGAAATCAAAAGGCTTCAATATATGACAGATATATTGCTTCTCTCGCTGGCAAACGCAAGCGCCGCAGAAACAAACCTCATGGCAGAACATGGGGCAACGCCGCTTGCAAAGAAAATCACAACAACGCGGCAAGGTATGCTTGCCGACCTGAAAGCAATCGGCGCGACAAAGGATCTGGAGAAAATTATTGAGGCTGAAAAAATCCTTGTTAACCGTGACCTCACAGACCACACCAACAGCCCCAAAATGGCCTCCAGCCTGAAAGAAGCTCAAAATGGTCTGGAAACCATCGAGGCACATATCGGGATTGTGGGAAACCCGGCTGAATACCAGACGGTCAACAAAAGCGACAGCCTGAAAAAAATGCGCGATCACCGCGACCTGCCGAAAGACGGCGCCAGGCAGGCTTTCCGGTCGCACGATACACGCCTTGAAAATCTCGACGCTGGACGAGTGAGCGACACCGAAAAAAACATCATCCAGCAACGGCAGAAAAACATCAGAATCGCAGAAAAGGAATACATCAACCGCCAGTACAAGGCGCTGGGCATCGAACCCCCAAAACCCAGACCATGAGCGTGAACACCGAACAACTGCAAAAGGCAACAGAACGCCTACGCGCCCATGCGGCAAAACAAGGGCAAGGCCCGGCAAAAATCGACGCAGCCCTGCAAGCAATCATGCCGTCCGGCAGCATAAAAGCCACAAAATCGCGGACATCCCGGGTGACGACCGTTATCAGCGCAATCGCAGGAATTATTTCACCGTCAGCCCCACACAAAAAAGACTAGAATCCCCCGCATCTCTTCTACCCTCAAGGCAAAATAAATCATGCAAAATCCAACAAATTCCCTTGACTTTTCAAAAACCGCCGCAACAATTTTCGCAAGCAAGCAAGCAAGCAAGCAAGCAAGCAAGCAAGCAAGCAAGCAAGCAAGCAAGCAAGCAAGCAAGCAAGCAAGCAAGCAAGCAAATCCAGCCTTGCGCTCGCCCTTGCCCTGTGTTTCGCGCCCGGCGTTCGGGCTGCGGATCTCACCATTACTGGCAATGTCACCGCAACTGATTCTTTCGGCAACGGCGTTTACGGCAACGGCGGGTCTAGCGGCTCTACCACGCCGGCAGTAGGTACGTATTCGGCAACCAACAACACCGTTACCATAGCGGACACTGCCACAGTGAGCGGCGGCGTAACCGGCGGCTTTACCCACACGAATTCAGGCTCCAGCACCGCATCCACCACCAACAATACCGTAACCATCAACGGCGGCACGGTGGGCGGCAATGTTTACGGTGGCAGCGGCTACAGTGCTGCCACCGGCGTCACAGTCTCCGTCACCAACAACCACGTAATCATCAACGGCGGCACGGTGGGCGGCGATGTTTACGGCGGCAATGCTTCCGGCAACACCTCTACCCCCACCATTGCCACGGGCAACACTGTGACCATCAATAATGCGGCGGGCGGCGCCAAGCCCACCATTAACGGTACTCTCTACGGCGGCTTCGGCACCGGCGGCGGAGATCGTTTCACCGGCAATACACTGAACCTGAACAGCGACACGACCATCGCAGGGGCGCAGGGCTTTGAAACCATCGTCTTCAGCGACATCAGCAACGCGAACATGACCACAATAAATACCACGCCGAACGGCGCGACGGGCACGCTGGTCAAGTTGCAAAACGACTACGCCATTGTCTTAAACGGCACGATTTCCGGCTCCGGCGGCATTGACAAGCAGGGGAGCGCAAAGCTGACCCTGACCGGGATAAACACTTACACCAGCGGCACCACGATCAGCACGGGAACGCTGGCGCTCTCCGGCGACTGCAGCATCGCCACCTCTTCCGGCGTTACGCTCGCCAATGATGCCAGCGCGATTTTTGATATTTCCGCCGTAACCAGCGGCACGACGATACAAGGTCTCATCGGCGGCGGCACAAACGGCGGTAATGTCACTTTGGGCAGCAAAAATCTCACCATCAATAACGGCAGCGCGAATATTTACGACGGCGTGATCAGCGGCACAGGCAGCCTGACCAAGAGCGGGAACGGAACACTGACCCTCTCTGGCGCGAACAGTTACAGCGGCGGCACGACAGTAAGCGGCGGAACGCTGGCGGGTAATACAGTCAGCCTGCAAGGCGCTATCACCAACAACGCCAATGTGGCGTTTGCACAGGCGACTAACGGAACTTATGCCGGAACCATGAGCGGCACCGGCAGCCTGACCAAAGACGGCGCGGGCACGCTGACTTTGAGCAGCACGAACACCTACGGCGGCAGCACGACCGTCAGCGCGGGGACGCTGGAAGGCAACATCGCCGCCAATACCGACCTGACGGTAGCGGGCGGCGCGACCTATGACGGCACAGGCGCAGCCAGAACCGTCACTACCCTGAACGGCGCGGGCAATGTGATCAACGAGGATGGTCTGACCGCCCAAAGCGGCAATTTCAGCGGCGTCATCTCCGGCAACGGCAGCCTGACCAAGACCGGATCGGGAACGCTCACTTTGAGCGGCACAAACACCTACGATGGCGGCACGACGGTAAAGGCGGGACTGATCAACTTCGCCGACACGAACAACTTCGGCACGACGGGCACCATCACCCTGAACGGCGGCGGTCTGCAATGGGCGAACAGCACCACGACCGACATCTCCAGCCGCCTTGCCGCGCTCGGCGCTTCCGGCGGGACATTCGACACCAACGGTAACGACGTCACGTTGGCAACGGCGATCTCCGGCACCGGCAGCCTGACCAAAGACGGCACGGGAAAACTGACTTTGAGCGACACAAATACCTACAGCGGCGGCACGACCGTCAGCGCGGGGACGCTGGAAGGCAACATCGCCGCCAATACCGATCTGACGGTGGCGGGCGGCGCGACCTATGACGGCACAGGCGCAGCCAGAACCGTCACTGCCCTGAACGGCATGGGCAATGTGATCAACGAGGATGGTCTGACCGCCCAAAGCGGAGATTTCAGCGGCGACATCTCCGGCAACGGCAGCCTGACCAAAACCGGCGCGGGAACGCTGATTTTGAGCGGCACCAACACCTACAACGGCACGACCACCATCAACGGCGGCGCTTTGCAGTTGAACAGCGCGGACGCGGCACAAAACACCAGCGGCATCACGGCAGCCAGTGACGCAACGCTGACGCTGAATTTCGACAACACATTTGACAGAGGTGTCACCGGCGATGGCAACCTGACCGTCAGCCCCGGAGACGGCAATACCCTCACCCTCTCCGGCACGAACGACTATACCGGCATGACCACGGTACAGAGCGGGATATTGGAGCTTGGCAGCGACCTTGCTTCTGCTCACCTTACCCTGCTTGACGGCACCGCGTTCAACCGGGATGTCTACTCGCACTCACTGGATAGCGGCTCCCTCACGGTACACGGCAGCGCCACCTACACGGGCAACCTTGACGCGACCAACGGCACGCTGAATTTCTTTCTGCCGTCCGGCATTAAAAATGACGACATCCTGCTGACCGTCAACGGCGATGCGGACATTGGCGGCAGCGCCATCACGATCAGCAAGGATGGCGGCGTCGAGGGTTTCAGCAGCCTCTCCACAGGGGCAAAAATCAACCTCATCGCCGCAACAAACTTGAACGGTTTCGACACCGCCAGCTATACCTCTGGCACCCTGTATGCCGGTGCTTCCTTCTACTCAACCGCCTACAAATTCGCCCTTACTGATGACGGCAGCGGCAAGCTCGTCGCCACAACGACAGTGACACCGTATGTCCCACCCTATGTTCCACCCCCTCCGCCCCCGGTTGAACCGCCCCCCGTCGAACCGCCCGTAGTCGAGCCACCCGTCGAACCCCCTGTCGAGCCGCCAACTCCCCCCATCGAACCCCCGCCCCCCGGCAACGGCGGCATCAACCTCAACGCCCAAACCAAAGCCCTCTCCGAAGCCTTCCTGAGCGGAACTGCCTACCTCAATCAGGCACAAGATTTTGCCGCCACCCAAGGCCTGACCGCCGCCCTGCTCGCCAGCGGCACAGCCGAAGGCACCGGCCCCCGCCTGCAAGGCTTCGCCGCCATCGGCTACGGAAAAATGCGCCACAACACCGGCTCCCACATCGACGTCGACGGCTACACCCTCCTCGCCGGCCTCGCAGGCACCCAAGACACCAGCATAGGAAACCTCACCGCCGCCGCCTTCATCGAACACGGCAAAGGCGACTACACCAGCCACAACAGCTTCGCCAACGCCGCCAGCGTGCGAGGCAAAGGCGACACCGAATACACCGGCGCAGGCATCCTGGCCCATCTCGCCTTCGACACCACGACCACCGCCCAACCCTACCTCGACGCCAGCCTGCGCTCAGGCCAGGTCAAAACCGACTTCGGCGGCCATTTCATCAACGGCACCACCCTCCACAGCGCCTACAACGCCAAATCCACCTACCTGAGCGCACACATCGGCGCAGGCTACCTCCTGAAACTCTCCGAACAAAGCAAACTGGATGTCTACGGACAATACCTCTGGAGCCACCAAGACGGCGACACCGTAAAACTCACCACCGGCGAGACGGTGAAATTCAAGGACGTAGCCTCGCAAAGAACCAGACTGGGCACAAAATGGGATTACGCCCTCACCCCCCAAACCACCGCCTGGATCGGCGCGGCGTGGGAGCACGAATACGACGGCAAGGCCAACGCCAGCATCTACGGCTACAAACTGGACGCACCCAAGCTAAAAGGCGACACCGCCCTGCTTGAACTAGGCCTGACCCTAACCCCCGCCGAAAAAGGCTGGTCACTGGATGTCGGCGTACAAGGCTACGCAGGCAAACGCGAAGGCGTGACAGGAAATGTGAAGGCAGGATATCGGTTCTGACCACCACCGGGAGCGATGGCGTCCCCGCCATCGTGCGACGGCGAGACGCCGTCGCTCCCAACAGGCGGTAGGGGCGGTTCGCGAACCGCCCCTTGTACCCACGCGATGACAGGAAAATTCGTGCGATTGCCCTGGGTGCCGCGACGAAACCTGAACCCGCGCGCGCTCCTCATCTTATAATGCGCGGTTGCTCCCCCCTTTACCGCAGGACTCTCCGTGCTCGTCGCCGCCAACATTACTCAGCAATTCGGGGCCAAGCCCCTGTTTGAAAACGTCTCCGTCAAGTTCGGGGAAGGCAACCGTTATGGCCTGATCGGGGCCAACGGGGCCGGCAAGTCGACCTTCATGAAGATCCTCTGTGGCATCCTCGAATCGACGGCTGGCAACGTCTCCAAAGACACGCTGGAGCGCATGGCCTATCTGCGCCAGGATCAGTTCGCCTACGAGGACAAGCGCGTGCTCGACGTGGTGATGATGGGCCACGAGGGCATGTGGACCTGCATGACCGAGCGCGATGCGATCTACGCCAACCCCGAGGCCACGGAAGACGATTACATGCACGCCGCCGAACTCGAAGCGCGTTTCGGCGAATACGATGGCTATACCGCCGAGGCGCGGGCGGGCGAGCTGCTGCTCGGGGTGGGCATTGCCGCCGAGCTGCACGACGGGCCGATGCAGAAGGTCGCGCCGGGCTGGAAGCTGCGGGTGCTGTTGTGTCAGGCGCTGTTTGCCAATCCGGACATCCTGCTGCTCGACGAGCCGACCAACAACCTCGACATCAACACCATTCGCTGGCTCGAAGACGTGCTCAACGCCCGCGACTGCACGATGGTGATCATTTCCCACGACCGCCACTTTCTCAACCAGGTCTGTACCCACATGGCCGACCTGGATTACGGCACGATCACGGTTTATCCGGGCACTTACGACGATTACATGGAAGCGTCGACCCTCGCCCGCGAACGCCTGTCCGCCGCCAACAGCCGCGCCAAGGAAAAGATCGCCGACTTGCAGGAATTCGTGCGCCGCTTCTCGGCCAACAAATCGAAGGCCAAGCAGGCCACGAGCCGGCTCAAGCTCATCGACAAGCTCAAGCCCGAAGACGTCAAGCCTTCTTCCCGCCAGTATCCCTGGATTCGTTTCGATTACGATGACAAGGACAAGCTCCACCGCCTCGCCTGCGAAGTCGACAATATCCGTTTCGGCTACCCGTCAATGGATCGGCCGATCATCGACGGCTTCTCGATTGCGCTGGATGCGGGTGAGAAAGTCGCCATCATCGGCGAAAACGGGGTCGGTAAATCCACCCTGATCAAGCTCCTCATCGGCGAGTTGACGCCCCAGCACGGCAGCATCAAATGGGCCGAAAAAGCCCAGCCGGGTTATTACGCGCAAGACCACTCCGCCGAATTCAGCGCCGACACCAGCCTCACCGAATGGATTGCGGAATACGCCCGCATCAGCGCGGCGGCCACCGGCGAAGACACCGAAACGCTGCTCCGCGGCACACTGGGGCGCTTGTTGTTCTCCGGCGACGACGTGAAAAAATCGGTCAAGGTCATCTCCGGCGGCGAGCAGGGGCGGATGCTGTTCGGCAAGCTGATGCTGTCGCGCCCCAATATCCTGCTGATGGACGAACCGACCAACCACCTCGACATGGAGTCGATCGAATCCCTCAACACCGCGCTCGAACGCTTCTCCGGCACCCTGATCTTCGTCTCCCACGACCGCGAATTCGTGTCCACGCTGGCGACCCGGATTATCGACATCAAGCTCGATGGCAGCATCACCGATTATCGCGGCACTTACGAGGAATACCTCTCCAGCCAGGGGCTCGACTAAGTCTGTACAGGAGATCAACATGCCGCGTGCCGAAGTCGAAATCATCAACAAACTCGGGCTGCATGCCCGCGCCTCCGCCAAGCTCACCCAACTGGCGGCAGGCCTGGCCGCCGAGATCTGGCTCGAACGCAACGGACGCCGGGTCAACGCCAACAGCATCATGGGCCTGATGATGCTTGCCGCGACCCGTGGCACAACCCTTATCATTGAGACCGAGGGCAAGGAAGCCGATGTGGCGCTGGCACGGGTCATCGACTTGATCAACAATCGTTTCGACGAAGCAGAATAAAGAACTGAAGGGGGTGCGATGAGCTTTACCGTACATGGCCTGCCAGTGTCCCAGGGCATTGCTATCGGCTACGTGCATCTGGTGTCGCACGCCCTGCTCGAAGTCAATCACTACCACGTCGCCCCACGCCATATCGAAGACGAACTGGCCCGCCTCGACGATGCGGTTGCCATGGTCGAAGGCGAGCTCATCGGCCTCAAGGCCGCCACCACCTCCGCCCAGCCGCACAGCGAGGTCAGCGCCTTTATCGACCTGCAACGCATGATGCTTGTCGACCCGATGCTGGTGCCAGCCGCCCGCAGCCACATCGAAGAGCGGCGCTGCAATGCCGAATGGGCGCTGGTGCAGCAGATGGAAGAGGTGGTCGAGCAGTTCCGCCAGATCGAAGACCCCTACCTGCGCGAACGCCAGGCCGACGTGGTGCAAGTCGTCGAGCGTCTGGTCAAAGCCCTGCTCGGCCATCCCGGCCACCTGCCGCCACGGCGCAAAGACGGCGTGGGCACCGTGGTCGTCGCCCACGACCTCTCCCCCGCCGACACCATCGGGTTCCGCAACCACAGCATTGCCGGATTCGTCACCGACGTCGGCGGCCCCACCAGCCACACCGCCATCGTCGCCCGCAACCTCGGCATCCCCGCCGTCGTCGGCCTCTACCACATCCGCGAACTGGTCGAAGACGCCGAACTCGTCATCGTCGATGGCACCCGCGGGGTCATCATCGTCGACCCCGACGAAGCCATTGTCGAAGAATACCGCCTGCGCCGCTCCGAGCTGGAGCTCGACCGCAACAAGCTCAAGCGCCTGCGCGACACCCCCTCCGCCACCCTGAACGGCGAGCCCATCCAGCTCCTGCTCAACATCGACGGCCCCCAGGACGTCAGCCAGCTCAAGGAAACCAATGCTGACGGCATCGGTCTCTACCGCACCGAATTCCTCTTCATTGGCCGCGACGCCCTGCCCGACGAAGAGGAGCAATTCGAAGCCTATCGCGCCGTCATCAAGGCTGCGGGGGGCAAGCCCGTCATCATCCGCACCTTCGACATCGGCTCCGACAAAAACCTGAACAGCCCCCTGATTCACGCCGAACCCAACCCCGCGCTGGGCCTGCGGGCGATCCGCTACTCGCTCGCCGAACCCAAGGTCTTCCTCATCCAGCTCCGCGCCCTGCTGCGGGCCTCGGCCTATGGCCCGCTCAAAATCATGGTGCCGATGCTCGCCCACGCCGACGAAATCGACCAGACCCTGGTGCTGATCGAAAAAGCCAAGGCCGCATTGCGCGAAGAAAAGCTCAAGTTCAACGAAGACCTCCCCGTCGGCGGCATGGTCGAGATCCCCGCCGCCGCGCTGGCGCTGGGCATGCTGACCCCCCGCCTCTCCTTTCTCTCCATCGGCACCAACGACCTCATCCAATACACCCTGGCCATCGACCGCGCCAACGAGCTGGTCGTCCACCTCTACGACCCGCTCCACCCCGCCGTCCTCCGCCTCATCGCCGGCACCATCGCCTACGCCACCAAAGCCGAATTACCGGTATCGGTGTGCGGCGAAATGGCCGGTAACCCCGCCTACACCCTGCTCCTGCTCGGCATGGGCCTGCGCAGTTTCTCCATGCACCCGGCCCACATCCTCGAAATCAAGCAGCAGGTGCTGCGCGCCGACCTCGTCGAGATCACCGCCAAAGTGCAGCGCATCCTGAAACTGGACGAGCCCGTCAAAATCCGGGAGGCGGTGGAGAAGCTCGCCAGTTGAAGCCGTCGTAATTCCCGCCATGCTTTGAGTCTGCGTCATCATTTCGGAGAAATATCCGGGATAATAGACCTCGTTCCCGCTACCGCTTACGACAATGGCAAAAAAAATCAAGGTCATGATCGTTGATGACTCCGCGCTTGTGCGCAAAGTTTTCAGCCAGATTCTGGCCGACGACCCGGCGATCGAAGTGATCGCGACTGCGGCCGACCCGCTGATCGCGCAGAAAAAAATGACGTCGCAGTGGCCGGACGTGCTGATTCTCGACATCGAGATGCCCCGGATGGACGGCCTGACCTTTTTGCGCCAGATCATGCGCGAACATCCCACGCCAACCATCATCTGCTCCCACCTGACGGTCGAGAAAAGCCGGGTCAGCGTCGAGGCGCTGGCGGCAGGCGCCATCAGCGTCATCTCCAAGCCCGAAGCCGGGGTGAAACAGTTTCTCGAAGAGGGCGACAACAACCTCCGCCGCGCCATTCACACTGCCGCCGGAGCGAACCCGAAAGCAGCGCTCTCCCACCTCACTGCCCACGCCGCGCCACGCAATGCGCCCGCCGCCGCGTCCGCAGGCGCAACCACGCACGTCCTGCCAAGCCATGCGCCGCTCGACAGAGACGTCCACAGCGCCGACGTCATCATTCCGCTGGCGCGGCCTGTCGTCCCCCCCAACATGGGGCCGATCATCGCCATCGGCACCTCGACAGGCGGCACCCAGGCGCTGGAGGCCCTGCTCCCCAAGCTACCCGCCAACACGCTGGGCATCGTCGTGGTGCAGCACATGCCGGTTAATTTTACCGACACCTTCTGCAGCCGCCTGGACAAGATGTGCCAGGTGCGGGTGAGCGAAGCGCGCACTGGCGCACCGGTGCGTCAGGGTCAGGTTCTGGTCGCCCCTGGTGGCAAGCACATGCTGGTCAAGCGCAGCGGCACGCAATACACGGTAGAAGTGCTCGACGGCCCGCCGGTCAACCGCCACATGCCTTCGGTGGACGTGCTGTTCCGTTCGGTGGCACAGAGCGCAGGGCGTCATGCGCTGGGGATCATCCTGACCGGCATGGGCGACGACGGCGCACGCTGCCTGAAAGAGATGCACGACGCCGGAGCCAGAACCATCGCCCAGGACGAAGCCAGTTGCGTGGTATTCGGGATGCCCAAAGAAGCGATCAAACGGGGCGCCGCCGATCAGGTCATCGCCCTGCACAGCATCCCCGACGCCATTGCCAGCTACTGTCGCAGCATTGGCGGGCTGATTTGATGAGCTTGCCCCTGTTCGACGAATCTCCCCCTACGCTTGTTGGGAGCGACGGCGGCTCGCCATCGCTCCCGGCGTTCCTCAGAACCGATATCCCGCCCTCACATTCCCGGTGACGCCTTCGCGTTTGCCTGTGTAGCCTTGTTGTAACTTCGCGCCAGTTTTGTCACTGTTTATGACAAATAAAACACAGAATTAACACCATTTAATCCCGTGTCACCGTCCAGTCATGCACATGCAGACTGTATATTCAATCGCGCACCGCATCGAGCACGACGCGCACCTGAGTATTGAGTGTGCCCGGCGCGAGGCCGCTGTCCACATCCTCGGTCGTCCACGTGTAGGCGGTGCTGGTGAGCGAGAGGACGGTCAGCGCCAGCGTGCCGTCCTGGCCGTACAGCCGCAGGCGGTAGGTGACGCCTGGTTCGGGGCCAATGTCGCCTACCGTGGTGTCGATCAGTTGGTCGGCTTGCACGCGCCGGTCGCGGTGCGACCAGGTGACGACGGCGCTGGCCGCGATGGATCTGGCCGGGCGCTACGACGTGGCGCGGGGGGCATGATGGCAGACATTGCGGATATGACACAGGAGCGCATCGAGCGCCTGGAGGATGTCACGCAACGCTTGGGCCGGGTGCAGACCATGACCGGCCCGGCGCCGACCGGCGCGTGTCTATATTGTGGCGAGCCGCTTGACCCGCCCCGGCGCTGGTGCGATGCCGGGTGCCGCGACGAATGGGCGTATACGCAGGCCCGGCGCCAGGCGCAGCAGGGGGTGCGGCATGGCTAATGTGTTCAACCTGCCCTTTGCCGAGCAGCTCGAATTCTTTCGCGGCAAGGTGCCGCTGGACACCGAGCACTGGGATGACATCTGGCAGGACGCGCATGACAAATCATTCATCGTTGCCGGAGCCAAGGGCGACCTGCTCGCCGACTTGATGGGCGCGGTGGACAAGGCCATCGAAAAAGGCACCGGGCTGGAAGAATTCCGCAAGGACTTCAAGCAGCAGGTTGCCAAGCACGGCTGGACAGGCTGGACAGGCGAAGGTACCCCGGCGGGCGAGGCGTGGCGCACGCGGGTGATCTGGGAGACCAACCTGCGCACGAGTTACATGGCAGGTAGATACGCCCAGCTCACCGACCCCGACCTGCTCGCCCGCCGCCCGTACTGGAAATATATCCATTCAGAGGCCGTCACCAACCCGCGCCCGCAGCATCTGGCGTGGAGCGGGCTGGTCTTGCGCCACGACCATCCCTTCTGGCAAACCCACTTCCCCCCCAACGGCTTCGGCTGCCAGTGCCGGGTAACGTCGGTGCGAGCGCCGGGGCCGGATGATGCAACCACACCGCCGGAAGGATGGGACAAGGTCGGGGAAAACGGCACGCTGCCGGGGGTGGGCAAGGGCTGGGCCTATGCGCCGGGGCGGAGCGTGGCGGAGGGGGTGCGGGAGGTGGTGGAGCAGAAGGTGGCCAAGCTGCCGCCCGAGGTGGCAAGCCATTTGCGGGCCGAGGCGATTCTGGCGGGGATTATCCCCAAAGCATCGCTCCCGGCGCCGACCAGCCTGGACGAATTTATCGCGGCAGGAAAGAAGATCACCGATACGCTGCCCGCTGACCCGGCGGCCATGCTGGCGGAATTGAACCTTCGGTTAAAAAATGAGGTGGGTACGGGCCGCAAGACAGCGGTGGCAAACGGCGGGGCCGGGGCAAAGACGGTGCAGGATGCGTCGGCGCTGTACCCGGCGAGCTGGGTGGAGGCGGCGGATAATTTCGGGCCGCTCTATACGAGGCTTAAGACGAAGGGGCGCAGCTTTTGCTACTCTGACCCGAGCAGGGATGTGCCCGTTGGCAACCCGGCTCGGCTCAGTGAATTCGGGGTGGTTACTGTGGAACAGCATGCTGGATACATGGTAGTCAGCAGTCATCGCGCCGCTGTTCACGAGTACGCCCACCGGCTGCAGGCCGCGATTCCTGAACTACAGGCGAAATTTGTTCAACTGCACCAGCAGCGCACCCAGGGTGATGCGCTGGAGAGCCTGAAAACATTGGAGCCTTTACGGAACTTCCGTGCTGACGAAATGACGTGCAAGGATCACTACATCACGCCTTACTGGGGTAAGGACTACGACGGCGAGCCGCTGGAAGTCATGACGAAAGCGATGGAGACGGTTCTGAGTGGTAAAGACTTGAACTTGCTCTACAATAAAGATAGAGAGATGTTGGATTTTGCTGTCGGGTTGCTCTTTCACTGGAAGCCATAACCATGCTGCATCACTTTAACTGCATCAGCGAATCAGGGAATCCCGGTATCGGCCCGTTGGTGTTCGACTGGAACGATGAGACCGGGGAGGTCACAGGGCCGTCAGCAGGGGAAATACTGGCTGCGTTCACGCGCGGCTATGTCAGCCTGCACCCCGACCCCCGCGAGGATCGTGACTTGAGTTCCACCAGGAACCGTTCTGACATGGCTGCTGTAGTGGGTTATTTGCATCGGCTTCCCCTGGCGCTCGCCGATGCCTACCCTCAACTTGAGGAAGATACCGACCCCAACATCTATGACATGGAAGGCAATGTCCTCGGGCAGTGTATTTTTTAACCACTCCCCCGCCGTGCCCCTGCCCGACCAGGCCCGGCGTTTAATGTTTTGTCCTGATAGATGAGCAGTCCCCTGGGAAAAACGGCGGCAGATTGGTGTTGTCATCGGGTGAAAATTCCCACGGGGGGAGAATCTCACGGAAAATCCACCTGTTTTCATTCTTCATGACATGGCCGTGGACGTCATACTCCAGGACTGATTGAGGGCCGTCGCCACGAAGTTGCGCTTCAGTAAGTTCGGTGCAACCGGCAGGTGATGGTTCGAGTTTGTCGTGGCGATGTATTTACGTTTGTGCCGCGCCTGGATCCCATGCAGCGCCATCTGCTTGCGAACGCGCTCCTTGCCCACGCAATGACCGCGTTTGAGCAGCTCCTTCCACATGCGGGGCCAGCCATATTCGCCTTTGACCTGCGCGTGAATGCGCTTGATCTGCACCAGCAAGGTGGCATTGTTCAGGCGCCTTGGGGGCAGC
>BNUB01000003.1 GCA_025997045.1 Betaproteobacteria bacterium | reverse complement strand
CGCCGGGCGCCGCCGTGGGGAGGGAAATCGTTTCCGGGCTACGCCCTCCAACGCTTCCCCTCCCCACGGCAAAAAGCGGACATTTCTATCTTGCCCAAATACCGGACATTTCTACTTTGCCTTGACATGGCGGACAACACAGGCAGCAAGAACCCGCGCAGATCGTCAATCACGGCGGCCAGCGGTATCGGCTCCAGCTTGTTCTTGCGCTGGAACGCCTGCCATTGCTTGTTTTTCTGCTCGTCTTGCGCGAATTCGTTGCTGAACAGAAAACACTTGTGAGAACGTAAGACACAAAGTATCTTACACTTACATGCGATCCACTATCGGAGATTCACCATGCACACCGTAACCCTGTCCACGAAAGGACAACTCACTATCAACAAAAGCCTGATGGAATACATGGGCACAAAAGGCGGCGAAAAAATGAGCCTGACGAAAACAGCAGACGGTGGGCTGAAAATTCTGCCCCAAAGAAGCAAAGGCAGTCTGATGGACCTGGCAGGCTCAATCCAGACCGACGTCCACTTGACAGACGACGAACTACAGCAATGCATCGCTGATTCCTACGCGGCAGCAGGGATGCAAGGGCTGGAAGCATGAACATTATCGTTGACACGAACATTCTTGTTCGCTTCCTGTTGGCTTCTGAAAAAGGAAGCGAACAACACAAAATCGCCATGCATGTCATTGATGAGGCAGACGAGATCATTGTGCCGACGCATGTATTTTGTGAATTTGTTTGGGTACTGGTCAACGGCTGTAAAGTAAAACCGGAAATCGTTTATGCCGCTTTATCTGACTTTTTACAACGTGAAAAACTTGTCGTCCGCGAGGATGAGGTAGAAGCCGGGATGCTCTTTCTCAAACAAGGCGGAGATTTTGCGGACGGCGTAATCGCGCACACAGGGCGCAGCATGACACGCGGCAGAGCAGTTTTTGTGTCATTCGACAGACGGGCAGTACGCATCTTGACCGACTGCGGCATCGCCGCGATGGTTCCACAACTTTAGCGATCACCGTTGCTTTTTGAGCAACACTCACTGGTCGGCTTGCCTTTCCTGAAGCGCCTTCAGGGCGGCTTTCTGCACGGCAGGGTGCAAGTCCAGCGTTAGCACCGCCAGCACATCGGGCGGAGTGTTGGGATTTTCCGCTACGTTCCTGCGCACATGTTTGTCCGGATCGCTCGCCAGTTGCTGGAGCACCTCGGGTGGGGTGGTGGGGTTTCCCGCTACACACCAACGCACTTCTTCTTCCGGATCGTTTGCCAGCAGTTGGAGTAGTGCGGGTGGGGTGAGATCGTTTATTGCCACTGTCCTGCGCACGGCCAGGTTCGGATCGCTCGCCAGTTGCGGGAGTACATTGGGCGGAGTGTTGGGGTGTACTGCAACATTGACGCGTACATCAATGTCCTGATCGTCTGCCAGTGTGCGGAGCACTCCCGCCGGGGTGTCAGGATGGAAGGACACGCGTCGACGCGCCATTATGTCCGAAATTTTTGCTGCCTCGGAAGATTCCCTTGCGCAGTGCCTTTCCCAAAGCGCCTTCAGGGCGGCTTCCTGCACGGCAGGGTTCAAGTCCAGCGTTAGCACCGACAGTACCTCGGGCGGAGTGTTGGGGTGTTCTGCAACATAGGCACGTATATCAATGTCCTGCTCGCTTGCCAGCGCGCGGAGCACTTCCGCCTTTGCTGCCCCGGAAAACGGGTTCTCCGTGTTGGTCATGATTCCGGTTTCCTTTCCTGAAGCGCGTCCCGGGCAGCTTCTTGCACGTCAGGGTCAAAGTCCAGCACCAGCACTGTCAGTACCTCGGGTGGGGTGGTGGGATTTCTCGCCACTTCCCTGCGCACATATTTGTCCTGATCGCTCGCCAGTTGCTGGAGCACCTCGGGCGGAGTGTTGGGGTTTTTCGCCACTTGCTCGCGCACGGCTCTGTTCGGTTCTCCTGCCAGTTGCTGGAGCACATCGGGCGGAGTGTTGGGGTTTCCCGCCACAACAAAGCGCACATATCCTTCCGGATCGCTCGCCAGTTGCTGGAGCACCTCGGGTGGGGTGGTGGGGTTGTACGCCACGTACCCGCGCACTCTTTCTTCCGGATCGCTCGCCAGTTGCAGGAGCACCTCGGGTGGGGTGGTGGGGTTGTACGCCACTCTCTCGCGCACATCTTCTTCCGGATCGCTCGCCAGTTGCAGGAGCACCTCGGGTGGGGTGTGGAGGTTTCCCGCCACGTCCCTGCGCACTTCTTCGTCCGGATCGCTCGCCAGTTGCAGGAGCACCTCGGGTGGGGTGGTGGGGTTGGACGCCACGTACCCGCGCACTCTTTCTTCCGGATCGCTCGCCAGTTGCAGGAGCACCTCGGGCGGAGTGTTGGGATTTTCCGCCACTCCCACGCGCACATATTCTTCCGGATCGTTCGCCAGTTGTCGGAACTTACCCGGCGTGGTGCCGGGTTGTCTTGCAACACGGGCGCGTACATCAATGTCCTGATCGCCTGCCAGCGCGCGGAGCACTTCCGCCTTTGCTGCCCCGGAAAACGGGTTCTCCGTGTTGGTCATGATTCCGGTTTCCTTTCCTGAAGCGCCTTCAGGGCGGCTTTCTGCACGGCAGGGTGCAAGTCCAGCGCCAGCATTGCCAGCATCTCGGGCGGAGTGTTGGGGTTTTTCGCCACTTGCTCGCGCACGGCTCCGTTCGGGTCTCCTGCCAGTTGCTGGAGCACATCGGGCGGAGTGTTGGGGTTTGTTGCCACTCTCCCGCGCACGTTTCCGTCCGGATCGCTCGCCAGTTGCTGGAGCACCTCGGGCGGGGTCTGGGAGTTTTCCGCCACTCCCCTGCGCACTCTTTCTGCCGGATCGCTCGCCAGTTGCAGGAGCAGCGCTGGTGGGGTGCCGGGATTTTCCGCCATGTTCCCGCGCACGTCTTCGTCCGGATCGCTCGCCAGTTGCAGGAGCAGCGCTGGTGGGGTGCCGGGATTTTTCGCCATGTTCCCGCGCACGTCTTCGTCCGGATCGCTCGCCAGCAGTTGGAGCACCGCTGGCGGAGTTTTGGGGTGTGTTGCCACGAGGATGCGCACCAACTGCTCTGAATCGTCCGCCAATTTCTGCAGTACTGCCGGTGGGGTGTTGAAGTGTGCCGCCACAGCAAAGCGCACTTCTCCGTCCGGATCGTCTGCCAGTTGCAGGAGCACCTCGGGCGGAGTTTTGGGATTTTCCGCCACTTTCCAGCGCACATATTCGTCCGGATCGCTTGCCAGCAGTTGGAGTACTGCGGGCGGGATATGAGCGTTTTTCGCCACTGCCCCGCGCACGGTTCCGTTCGGATCGCTCGCCAGTTGCTGGAGCACATTGGCCGGAGTGTTGGGGTGTGCTGCAACATTGGCGCGTACATCAATGTCCTGATCGTCTGCCAGCGCGCGGAGCACTCCCGCCGGGGTGTCACGATTGAAGGACACGCGTCGACGCGCCTTTACGTCCGGATTTTTTGCTGCCCCGGAAAACGGGTTCTCCGTGGTGGTCATGATTCCGGTTTCCTTTCCTGAAGCGCATGCCGGGCAGCTTCTTGCACGTCAGGGTCAAAGTCCAGCGCCAGCACTGCCAGCACCTCGGGCGGGGTGTTGGGGTTTTCCGCCACATTACGGCGAGTTATTTCATCCGAATCGCTCGCCAGTCGCTGGAGCACCTCGGGCGGAGTGTTGGGGTTTTTCGCCACTTGCTCGCGCACGGCTCCGTTCGGTTCTCCTGCCAGTTGCTGGAGCACATCGGGCGGAGTGTTGGGGTTTGATGCCACGAAGCGGCGCACTGCCTGCTCTGGATCGTCCGCCAATTTCTGCAGTGCTGCCGGTGGGGTGTTGAAGTGTGCCACCACAGCAAAGCGCACGTATCCGTCCGGATCGCTCGCCAGCAGTTGGAGTGCTGCGGGCGGGGTGTGGAGGTTTCCTGCCACTTTTCTGCGCACTCCTTCGTCCGGATCGCTTGCCAGCAGTTGGAGTACTGCGGGCGGGATATGAGCGTTTTTCGCCACTGCCCCGCGCACGGTTCCGTTCGGATCGCTCGCCAGTTGCTGGAGTACATTGGTCGGAGTGTTGGGGTGTAATGCAACATTGATGCGTACATCAATGTCCCGATCGCCTGCCAGCGCGCGGAGCACTCCCGCCGGGGTGTCACGATTGAAGGACACGCGTCGACGCGCCTTTACGTCCGGATTTTTTGCTGCCCCGGAAAACGGGTTCTCCGTGTTGGTCATGATTCCGGTTTCCTTTCCTGAAGCGCATGCCGGGCAGCTTCTTGCACGTCAGGGTCAAAGTCCAGCGCCAGCACCGCCAGTACCTCGGGCGGAGTGTTGGGATTTTCCGCCACGTTCATGCGCACATATTTTTCCGGATCGCTCGCCAGTTGCTGGAGCACATCGGGTGGAGTGTTGGGATTTTTCGCCACTTCCCCGCGCACATATTCTGCCGGATCGCTCGCCAGCAGTTGGAGTACTACGGGCGGGGTCTGGGAGTTTTCCGCCACTCCCCAGCGTACATATTTGTCCGGATCGCTCGCCAGCGTGCGGAGCACTTCTGCCGGGGTGGCAGGATTTTTTGCCACCTTCATGCGCACATATTTGTCCTGGTCGTCTGCCAGTTTTTGCAGTGTTGAGGGCGGAGTGTTGGGGTTTTTCGCCACTTTCCCGCGCATGTATCCGCCCGGATCGCTCGCCAGTTGTTGAAGCACCTCGGGCGGAGTGTTGGGATTTTCCATCACTTTCCCGCGCACGTATTCGTCCGGATCGCTCGCCAGTTGTTGAAGCACGGCGAGCGGGGTGTTTGGATTTCCTGCTGCATACCGGCGCACCACTGCGTCCCGATGCCCGGCCAGGCGCTGGAGTTGGAGTTCTATACGGGGGCTGTTCATCACCGCTCGCCAAGCGCCTCCCGGGCGGCTTCTTGCACGTCAGAATCCAAGTCCAGCGCCAGCACCGCCAGCACCTCGGGCGGGGTGCCAGGATTTCTCGCCACTTGCTCGCGCACGGTTCCGTTCGGATCGCTCGCCAGTTGCTGGAGTACATTGGTCGGAGTGTTGGGGTGTAATGCAACATTGATGCGTACATCAATGTCCCGATCGCCTGCCAGCGCGCGGAGCACTCCCGCCGGGGTGTCACGTCGTCTGTAGGACACGCGTCGACGCGCCTTTACGTCCGGATTTTTTGCTGCCCCGGAAAACGGGTTCTCCGTGTTGGTCATGATTTCGGTTTCCTTTCCTGAAGCGCGTCCCGGGCAGCTTCTTGCACGTCAGGGTCAAAGTCCAGCGCCAGCACCGCCAGTACATCGGGTGGGGTGTTGGGATTTTCCGCTACACGCTGACGAACGATGGCTTCAGGATCGCTCGCCAGTTGCTGGAGCACCTCGGGCGGAGTGTTGGGGTGTTTTGCAACATTGATGCGCATCCTTGGGGCAGAATCGTTCGCCAGTTGTTGGAGCGTCGCAGGCGGGATGTCTCTTTTCTGAAAAGTCATCTCGGCGGTGGGGCGCACCTTTTGTCGATTAAGCTGCTCTCGATATTCATCGTAATCGTCCGCCATTGGCTCCGGCCTGCTATCCAGCGCAGCCAGCGCATTGAGCGGAGTGTTGGGGTTGCTCGCCACTACCATGAGCACATCGTTGCTCGAATCGTTAGCCAATCTCTGGAGCACATCGGGCGGAGTGTTGGGATTTTCCGCCACTTTCCAGCGCACATCCTGATCTGAATCGCGCGCCAATTTCTTCAGTGCTGCCGGTGGGGTGTTGGAGTGTCCCGCCACAGCAAAGCGTACATATTCGTCCGGATCGCTCACCAGTTGTTGGAGCAATGCTGATGGGGTATCAGGATTTTCCGCAACTTTCTTGCGCACGGCTCCGTCCGAATCTTTCGCCAACAGTTGGAGCACCGCGGGCGGGGTGTCGGAGTTTTCCGCCACTGCCTCGCGCACGTCTCCGTCCGGATCGTTCGCCAGCAGTTGGAGCACTGCGGACGGGGTGTCGGAGTTTTTCGCCACTCCCTTGCGTACTTCTCCGTCCGGATCGTTCGCCAGCAGTTGGAGCACCGCGGGCGGGGTGTCGGAGTTTTCCGCCACTGCCTCGCGCACGTATCCGTCCGGATCGTTCGCCAGCAGTTGGAATATTGCGGGCGGGAGGTGGTAGCGCTCTGTTACTGCGCTGCGTACATATCTGTTCGGATCATTCGCCAGTTGTTGGATTATCGCGGGCGGGGTGTGGTTATTCCTGGCAACATAAAAGCGCACCCGTTTGTTCGGATCATCCGCCAGTTGTTGGAGCACTGCGGGCGGGGTGCTGGAGTTTCCCGCCACTCTCCTGCGCACTTCTCCGTTCGGATCGCTCGCCAGTTGTCGGAGCTTACGCCGCGGCGTTTTGTCGCTTTCCGCTGCGTCGAGACGGGCTTGCCGGGATTTTTTATTGTTGCTCATGACACTTCAACTCCTTGTTTTATCGCCGTTGCTTTTTGAGCAACACTCATTGATCGGCTTGCCTTTCCTGAAGCGCCTCCAGGGCGGCTTCCTGCACGGCAAGGTTCAAGTCCAGCGCCAGCACCGCCAGCACATCGGGCGGAGTGTTGGGATTTACCGCTACTTTTCCGCGCACGTCTTCGTCCGGATCGCTCGCCAGTTGTTGAAGCACGGCGAGCGGGCTGTTCATCACCGCTCTCCAAGCGCCTCCCGGGCGGCTTCTTGCACGTCAGAATCCAAGTCCAGCGCCAGCGCCAGCACCGCCAGCACCTCGGGCGGGGCGCCAGGATTTCTCGCCACTTGCTCGCGCACGGCTCCGTCCGGGTCTCCTGCCAGTTGCTGGAGCACATCGGGCGGAGTGTTGGGGTTTCTCGCCACATTAAAGCGCACATCCTGAACTGGATCGTGCGCCAATTTCCGTAGTACTGCGGGCAGCGTGTCGGGGTGTGTTGCCACTCCCCAGCGCACTCTTTTTTCCGGATCGCTCGCCAGCAGTTGGAGTACTGCGCGCGGGGTGTGGGAGTTGTCCGCCACGCTCTTGCGCACTTCTCCGTCCGGATCGCTCGCCAGCAGTTGGAGCACTGCGGGCGGGGTTTGGGGGTTTGCCGCCACTTTTCCGCGCACTCCTTCGTTCGGATCGCTTGCCAGCAGTTGGAGCACTGCGCGCGGGGTGCGGGAGTTTCCCGCTACAGACCGACGCACTCGTCCGTTCGGATCGTTCGCCAGTTGCTGGAGCACCTCGGGTGGAATGTTGGGGTGTTTTGTCACGAGGAAGCGCATCCTTGGGTTCGGATCGTTCACCAGTTGCTGGAGCGCCGCAGGCGGGATGTCTCTTTTCTGAAAAGCCATCTCGGCGGTTCGGAGCATACCGCTTTGATTACACACATTCAGCACAGCCAGCGCATCGAGCGGAGTGTTGGGGTTGCGCGCCACACCACGGAGCACATCGTCGTTCGAGTCGTTAGCCAATCTCTGGAGCACAGCCGGCGGAGTATTGGGATTGAACGCCACAATGAAGCGCACATCCTGATCTGAATCGTGCGCCAATTTCCGCAGCGCTGCCGGTGGGGTGTTGGCGTGTCCCGCCACAGCAAAGCGCACACATTCGTCCGGATCGCTCGCCAGTTGCTGGAGCATTGCGCGTGGGGTGCCGGGGTTTTTCGCTGCATCGAGACGGGTTCGCCGGGAATTTTCATCGTTGCTCATGACACTTCAACTCCTTGTTTTATCGCTGTTGTGTGTTGAGCAACGCTCACCGGGCGGCTTCCTGTACGTCAGGGTCAAAGTCCAGCACCGCCAACCTGGTCATAGGTGCCGCTCGGCGTCCTGCCGCTGATGCAGGACACGGATAACGTCCAAGTGGTCGGCATAGTCCAGGAAATAGACCACGTGCGAACCACAAAGGTACTTTTGGAAACCCGGCAACGCTGAGGGAAGCCCTTGTTTTTTGCCTCGGGCCAGCGCATGGCAGGCATCCCGAATTGCGTCGGTGTAGCTGTCGGCCTGATCTGCTCCCCACCTGTCGGCGGTGTAGTCCCAAATCTCGCCGATGTCGGCCTCCGCCGCTGGCGAAAACGCAATGGGCTTCATTACGCTTGAAGCCCTGCACGCTTGCGGGCTTTGAAAGCCTCAAAGTCAAACGGGCGCGGTTCGCCAGATTCAAGGCCGACGTTCAGCGCATCTTGCAGCGCCTTGACCCTGGATTCGTGTTCTTCCAGCAGGCGCAGACCTGCCCGGACTACATCGCTTGCAGAGCCATAGCGCCCGCCTTGCACTGTGGAATCAATGAAGCTGATGAAGTGCTGCCCGAGGGATACGGATGTATTTCGCGATGTATTTCGCATGGTGTTCTCCTTGATGAACTAGCATCTTATTATACCAATAATTGGTACAAATGACCGACTCATGCCCCGGTCGTTCTCCCGGTACTGCTGCCGCTGCGCGGCGCTGGCCGTCGCTCAGGATGCGTTCGAGGATGCGCCGGGGTTTTCCGCTGCGTCGAGACGGGTTCGCCGGGAATTTTCATCGTTGCTCATGACACTTCAATTCCTTGTTTATCGCTGTTGCGTGTTGAGCAACGCTCACCGGGCGGCTTGCCTTGCCTGAAGCGCCTCTTGGGCTGCTTCCTGCACGTCAGGGTCAAAGTCCAGCGTTAGCACTGTCAGTACCTCGGGTAGGGTATTGGGGTTTATTGCCACACACTTGCGCACGTCTTCGTCCGGATCGCTCGCCAGCAGTTGGAGCACTGCAGGCGGGATTTTGATGAATTTTGTTGCCAGCGCGGAACGTACCAAGACATTCGGATCGTCTACCAGTTGCAGGAGCACCGCTGGTGAGGTGCGGGGGTTTTGGGCGACCCTACTGCGCACCCATTCGTCCGGATCGTCTGCCAGCAGTTTGAGTACTGCGGGCGGGGTGTCGGGGTTTCCCGCCACTGCCCAACGCACCCATTTGTCCGGATCGCTCGCCAGCAGTTGGAGTACTGCGGGCGGGGTGTTGGAGTTTTCCGCTACGCCCTGACGCACTTCTTCGCTTGGATCGCTCGCCAGTTGTCGGAGCTTACCCCGCGTAGTTTTGGAGCTTTTCGCTACGTCGATACGGGGTTGCCGGGAATTTTTATTGTTGCTCATGACACTTCAACTCCTTGTTCATCGCTGTTGCGTGTTGGGCAACGCTCACCGGGCGGCTTGCCTTTCCTGAAGCGCCTCTTGGGCGGCTTCTTGCACGGCAGGGTCAAAGTCCAGCATCAGCACCGCCAGTACCTCGGGCGGGGTGCTGGGGTTTATTGCCACACACTTACGCACGCTTCCGTCCAGATCGCTTGCCAGCAGTTGGAGCACTGCGGGCGGAGTGGTGGGGTTTTTGATGACCTCGATGCGCACCCATCTGTCCGGATCGTCTGACAGTTTTTGCAGTGTTGCGGGCGGGGTGTTGGGGTTGCTCGCTACGCCCCGGTGCAGGCGCACGTTCGGATCATCAATCAGTATTACCAGTACATCTGACGGAGTGCCGGGGTTTCTTGCAACATTGGCGCGTACCTCGATGTCCTGATCGTTCGCCAGCGTGCGGAGCACTTCCGCCGGGGTGGCGCGACTGACGGACACACGTCGACGCGCCTTGATGTCCGGATTGTTTGCTATCTCAGAAGACGGGTTTTCCGTGGTGGTCATGATTCCGGTTTCCTTGCTCAGTGCCTTGCCTGAAGCGCCTCTTGGGCGGCTTCCTGCACGTAAGGGCTTAAATCCAGCGCCAGCACCGCCAGCACATCGGGCGGAGTGTTGGGATTTTCCGCCACTTTCCAGCGCACGTTTTCTTCCTGATCGCTCGCCAGTTGCTGGAGCGCCTCGGGCGGGGTGTTGGGGTTTTCCGCCACGTTCCTGCGCACTCTTTCTTCCTGATCGCTCGCCAGTTGCTGGAGCGCCTCGGGCGGGGTGTTGGGGTTTTCCGCCACGTTCCTGCGCACTCTTTCTTCCGGATCGCTCGCCAGTTGCTGGAGCGCCTCGGGCGGGGTGTTGCGGTTTTCCGCCACTTGCCAGCGCACATCTTTGTCCGGATCATCTGCCAGTTTTTGCAGTGTTGCGGGCGGGGTGTTATGGTTGCCCGCCACGCTATTGCGCACATCTTTGTCCGGATCGTCTGCCAGTTTTTGCAGTGTTGCGGGCGGGGTGCTACGGTTGCCCGCCACGCTATTGCGCACATTTTTGTTCGGATCGTCTGCCAGTTTTTGCAGTGTTGCGGGCGGGGTGCTATGGTTGCCCGCCACGCTATTGCGCACATCTTTGTCCGGATCGTCTGCCAGTTTTTGCAGTTTCGCGGGCGGGGTGCTACGGTTACCCGCCACGCTATAGCGCACCTCTTCCTCCGGATCGTTTATCAGTTTTTGCAGTTTTGCGGGCGGGGTATTACGGTTGCCCGCTGCGGTACTGCGCACGGCTTCGTCCGGATCGTTTGCCAGTTGCAGGAGCACCATTGGTGAGGTGCTGGGGTTTTGGGCGACATCGATGCGCACAGCTATGGACGGACCATCGGCCAGTATTGCCAGTGCATCTGGCGGTGTGCCGGGGTTTTTTGCAACATTGCTACGTACACTCCTGTCCTGATCTCTTGCCAGCATGCGGAGAAGTTCCGCCGGGACGAAACGATCAGTGGACATGGATAGACGTACCTTTATGTCCGGATCGTTCGCTACCTCAGAAAGCCGGTTTTTCGTGGGGGTCATGATTCCGATTTTCTTGCTCAGTGCTCTTGCCTGAAGCGCCTCCAGGGCGGCTTCTTGCACGTCAGGGCTTGAATCCAGCGTCAGAACCTCCAGCACCTTGGGCGGAGTGTTGGGGTTTTCCACAACCCGCTTGAGTACCTCTCTGTCCAGTTGCAGGAGTATCTCGGGCGGCGTGGTGGGGTTTCCTGCCACAAAAAAGCGCACCCATCTGTCCGGATCGCCTGTCAGTTTTTGCAGTGTTGCGGGCGGGGTGTTGGGGTTGCTCGCTACGCCCCGGTGCAGGCGCACGTTCGGATCATCGGCCAGTATTACCAGTACATCTGACGGAGTGCCGGGGTTTCTTGCAACATTGGCGCGTACCTCGATGTCCTGATCGTTCGCCAGCGTGCGGAGCACTTCCGCCGGGGTGGCGCGACTGACGGACACACGTCGACGCGCCTTGATGTCCGGATTGTTTGCTATCTCAGAAGACGGGTTTTCCGTTGTGGTCATGATTCCGGTTTCCTTGCTCAGTGCCTTGCCTGAAGCGCCTTCAGGGCGTTTTTTTGCACGTCAGGGTCAAAGTCCAGCGCCAGCACTGTCAGTACCTCGGGTAGGGTGTTGGGGTTTTCCGCCACTTGCTCGCGCACTATTTTTTCCGGATCGCTCGCCAGTTGTTGGAGTACTGCGGGTGGAGTATTGGGGTGTGTTGCCACGAGGTAGCGCATCTCCAGGTTCGAATCGCTCGCCAGTTGCTGGAGCACCTCGGGTGGGGTGTGGGGGTTTTCGGCGACCCCAATGCGCACCAAACCGTTCGGATCATCTGCCAGTTTTTGCAGTGTTGCGGGCAGGGTGTTACGGTTGCGCGCCACTTTCAGGCGCACGTCTCCGTCCGGATCGCTCGCCAGCAGTTGGAGCACTGCAGGCGGGATCTTGATGAATTTTGCTGCCAGCGCGGAACGTACCAAGACATTCGGATCGTCTACCAGTTGCAGGAGCACCGCTGGTGAGGTGCGGGGGTTTTCGGCGACCCCAATGCGCACCAAACCGTTCGGATCGCTCGCCAGCACCTCCAGCACTTCGGGCGGAGTATTGGGGTTTCCCGCCACGTTCCAGCGCACACCTTCACCCAGATCGCCCGCCAGTTGCAAGAACACCGCTGGTGAGGTGCGGGGGTTTTGGGCGACCCCATCGCGCACCCATTCGTCCGGATCGTCTGCCAGTTTCTGCAGTGTTGCGCGCGAGGTGTGGACGTTTATCGCCACACACTTGCGCACATCTTCTTCCGGATCGCTCGCCAGTTGTTGGAGTACTGCGGGCGGGGTGTTGGGGTTGAGCGCTACTTCCATGCGCACTTTTTCGTTCGGATCGCTCGCTAGTTGTCGGAGTACTGCACGCGGGATGTGGGGGTTTCTCGCTACAGACTGACGCACTTCTCCGCTTGGATCGCTCGCCAGTTGTCGGAGCTTACGCCGCGTAGTTTTGGAGCTTTTCGCTACGTCGATACGGGGTTGCCGGGAATTTTTATTGTTGCTCATGACACTTCAACTCCTTGTTCATCGCTGTTGCGTGTTGAGCAACACTCTCCGGGTGGCTTGCCTTTTCTGAAGCGCCTTCCGGGCGGCTTCCTGCACGGCAGGGCTTGAATCCAGCATTAGAACCTCCAGCACCTCGGGCGGGATGTTGGGGTTTTCTGCTATTGCAACGCGCACCACATTGTCAGGATCGCTCGCCATTGATTCGAACATCAATGGTGAGCAGTCGGGATTTTTCGCCCAGCGACGGTAATAGTCCCGATTAGCTATCTTTTTTTCAAAGGCAGATGAGGCGTAATCTTGAACTTCGAGGTCTAAGTCCAAGACCAGCACCGCCAACACCTCAAGCGGGGTGGCACGGTGTACCGCCACAAAGATACGCACCCTGCGTTCGGGATCACTTGCCAGTTGCTGGAGTGCTGCGGGTGGGGTGTCAGGGCGTAGCGCCACAGCTTCGCGCACATCTTCATCCAGATCGCCCGCCAGTTGTTGAAGTACTACTGGCAGGGTGTGGGAATTCTTTGCCACCTCATTGCGTATACCCCAGTCCGGATCGCCTGCCAGTTGCTGGAGTGCTGCTGTTGGGGTGCCGGGGTTTTGTGCCACCTGCCAGCGCACATGGGCATCAGGATCGTTCGCCAATTTCTGTAGCACTGCTGAGGGAGTGTGGCCATTTTCAGCCACCTTGCGGCGTACCGCTCTGCTTCGATCTCTTGCGAGCAGTTGGAGTGCTGCTGCGGGAGCGTTGGGATGCCCTGCAACTGCCTTGCGTACTTCGAGGGTTTTATCCTGTTCCAGGATGCGCTGGAGCACCTCCGGCGAGGTGGCCCAGTGTTCCGCGTTGGCGCGACGGGCCGCAGCGGCTTTATCCTCGTGCGCCGGAGGGTTGTGGTGGAGGTGATTTTTATTGTTGCTCATTTCAGTGCTCCTTTCAGGTTACGCAATCCGCACCGTCCGTCCCCAGGGTGGGTCTGGCACATTCCCTTCGGACGACGTGATGCACCAGATCACCGGATACGGGCGCTCATCGCCGTAGGGGGTGTCGCCATCGGTCATCACCAGCACGACGGCAGGGGGCACGTCGAAGCGCTGGTTGTTGTCGATCCAGTCGAGCGCCACCGGCATGTCCGTGCCGCCACCGCCCTTTAACGCGCCGCTGCGCTGGAGTCCGTCCATGACCTCGTCGCTTTGGGGCACGAGGTCGAAAACCAGCGGCTCGTAGACCTCGGCGTCGCAGGGGATGATGGTGATGGTGCGCGGGAAGCAGACGTCCACGATGCCGAGGATTTCGCCGGTGAAGCGCAGGAGTTCTTCCTCGCTGATGGAGCCGGAGGTGTCGATCACGATGGCGATGTGCTCCAGCGCGCCGATCTGGTGGATGGCGGGCAGGTAGACCTGGAGCACGCTGTTCCTGCGGTTGGGGTGCATCCAGTCGTAATCGCTTTTTTCCTGCGCGGTGAGGTATTCCGCCAGCAGCTCATGCCAATCCTGTTGGGGTTGCAGGATTTCATTCAGGTAGCGCTCGATCCCGGCGGGCAGGTTTTCCTGGGTCATGCGGGCTACCTGGGCGGCTTGCAGCACGCGCTCACGCACGCTGGCGCGCAGAGCGGCGCGTTCTTCCGGGGAGAGTCCATCTTCGCTTTCCCGCAGATCACCCAGGTCAAAGCGGTCTTCGATCCCCTCAGGCAGTCTCTCGTACACCTCTTCTTCAATCAGCCCTTCGTACTGCTCGTCGCAAAGCCCGCCCCCTGGCAGCGCGCCACCTTCCTGCTTGATGATCAGGTTGATGACGTAATCGCAGGCGATGTTCCAGCGCTTGGGGTGCCTGTCGCCCCGGCGAAAGACGTGCTCGAAGGCGACGTGCATGACTTCGTGCTTGAGCAGCGCGACTTGCTCAGACACGCTCAAGCGGGTGAAGAATTGCGGATTCAGCAGCACGCGGACGCCATCGGTGCAGGCGGTGGTCATCGTGGGGTCATCGGTGAACTGCGGGTTCAGGGCAAAAGCCAGGGTCGAGAAGAAGACATCCGTCCGGGTCAGACGCACCATGGCGTCGGCCAGCGTCCGGATCGCATCGGGGGGCGGGGCAGTGAGGGTGAGCATGGCTTATGACTCCCGGAAGGTGATCAGGTCTGTGTGCTTTTCCATCCACGCCTGCAATTTCTCGCCTATCAGATAGATATTCGCAAGCTGACCATTGCGCCTCTTTTTCCGGAGCACGACGTTGATAAAAAGCGCGGCCCATTTCACGTCCAGATCGTCCAGCCACGAGACGCAGCGCTGACTCCATTCCTGGGCTTGCGTAATGTCTGTCTCGCCTGTCTCAAAGACGCGGAAGGCCAGCGCCAGGGTGGCGACATGGCGCACATCGGCTTTGTCGGCACACTTGACGGCAGCGCCTCTGCCCTGCAGCACGGCGTCGATATCTGGCAGGCTTTTATGCAGCTTGCGGTAGGCCGCGAACTCCGCCGCCGGGCCGGGGCCGACCGCGGCTGCGATCAGGGTTGTGATGACGTCCGGTTTGGCGTCGGCCTGCGTCGTCAGGATGATGGAGACCATTTCCCACGAGCGGGGGGTGGCGAAGGCCATATCCTTTGATTTCAGGGCGAGCTCGAAGTTGGTTAAAAGCGCGGGGCGGAACAGGAGAAACTTGATGACATCCTCCTGAATGTTGGGTTTCCCGGTTTCCTTGTTTTCGGTGAGTCCCCAGTCGATCCACTTGTCATGATCGGCTTCGGCCTGCACATGCAGCATCCGGTTGGCCAGTGGCATCGCCAGCCGGAAGGCGACACCACCGTCGGTGACGCGATTGCCAGCCAGAATCAGGCGCCAGCCTTTTTTCAGTCTGGCTTCGCCCAACTGGCGGTCAAGCACCAGTTGGTAGGCCGCAGCCTGCACCGAGGGCGAGGCGCTGCTGGCTTCGTCGAGAAAGAGCACGCCTTCGTCGGGCCAGCTGCTCCCCTCGAAAGGCAGCCAGGTCGGGGGCAGCCAGGTCGTTGTCCCGATTTTCATATCCGGCACCGGCAGACCGCGCAAATCCACCGGCTCCATCTGGGACAGGCGCACGTCAATAAACTGCCTGCTGGCCTCCGTCCAGCCTTTCAGTTCGGCGGCCTGTCGCACGATGGCCGATTTTCCGATGCCGGGGCCACCCCAGACGAAGAGCGGTAGATCAGCGTGAATGGCGGCGGTGATGTTCTCGATCATGATGGGTTCTCCTGTTGGGGGTGTAGATCAAAAGGGGAGTGCCACGGATCCCGCACGTGAGCAAAGCGATGCCCTCGTGCCTTGGATCGGCGGCGAAATGTCAGGGGGATTTGTGTAAATAATATTTATAGACTACAAACCGGTCAAGTCAAGAAATCCGTGACAAGCAGCACAGATCAGGTTGACAATATGGATAATACTGATAATAATTATCATTAATTAAAACAGTTGAAATCTCATGCCATGGGTACACCGGTCGATGGCAGGGATCTTGTCTCGCGCATGTTTGATGCTGATTCCTCGCAGGAACGCTGGCCGAAGTGGATGGCGCTGGCGCTCTTTCTGCACGCTGGCCTGCTCTTCGCCGTGCCACGCGGCGGGCCTGAAGCGGTTCGGGCGCCGCAGACGCTGCCCGTTCAGGTGAGTCTGCTCGACCCCGCGCCGCAGCCGGGCGTGGTGGCTGAAGCCGTCGCGCCGCAGCCTGAAGCGGTGAAACCCAAGCCGCGCCCCACGCCCAAGCCGCGCCCGGCCGCCGCGCCGACGCCCGCGCCACGGGCCGAGACGCCTAGGCCCGAACCCGTGGCCGAGCTTGCGTCCGCCGAGTCGGCCAGCGTGGCGGAATCGACAAACGCATCTGCGGCGCAGACGGAGCGCACGTCAAACCAGGCAACGACGAATGAAGCCGCGGGCGGCGGGGTGTTTTCCGATGCCCGTTACGACGCCGCCTATCTGCACAACCCGGAGCCGCCTTATCCGCCCATGTCGAAAAAGATGCGCGAAACCGGGCGCGTCACCTTGCGCGTGTTTGTCCTGGCCAGTGGCAGCGCGGGCAAAGTCGAGATCAAAAACAGCTCCGGTTTTGCGCGTCTGGATGAATCGGCGCGCACGACGGTATTGGAGAAGTGGCGTTTCGTCCCCGCCCGGCGCGGGAATGAAAACGTAGATGCCTGGGTCAATCTTTCTGTTTCTTTTAATCTGAGGTCATGATGAGCCAAACCACCGAAACCCTCGCCAGCGGGGGGCTGGATCTTGCCGCGGTCTGGGCCCAAGGCGATTCCATCTCCCGTGGCGTTGCCGCCGTGCTGCTCATCATGTCGGTGGCAAGCTGGAGCATCATTCTGGGCAAAGCCTGGCTGGTGTGGCGTCTGCGCCTGAAAACGCCGCGCGCGCTGGAAGCGTTTTGGGATTCCCCCACGGTGAATGACGGGCTGGAAAAACTGAGCGCCCTGCGTCCTTTCCACGATATGGCGTGTCAGGGCCAGAACGCCATTCACCATCTCGAATCGCACCGCCAGGAACAAAGCCACCTGGACGCCCACCTCTCCGGCAGCGAGCTGGTGACGCGGGCGCTGAGGAACAGCATTGCGCGCGTGTCGTCACGGCTGGAAAGCGGGCTGACGCTGTTGGCCTCGGTCGGCTCAACCGCGCCGTTCGTCGGCCTGTTCGGCACCGTGTGGGGCATTTATCACGCCCTGGCGAAGATAGGCGCAACCGGCCAAAGCAGCCTCGACAAAGTCGCCGGCCCGGTCGGCGAGGCGTTGATCATGACCGCCGCAGGCTTGTTCGTGGCGATTCCCGCAGTGCTGGCCTATAACGCCTTTACCCGCTCGCTGCGCATGGTGACGGCGGACATGGAAGCCTTTGCCCACGACCTGCACGCCTATTTCACCACCGGCCATCCGCTGCCGACGCCCCAGGGCAACAGCAGCAGGCTGCGCCCTGTGGAGGCCGCCTGAGATGGCCTTCGGCAGCTTTGATTCCGGCCTCTCTTCCCGCCCCATGGCCGATATCAACACCACACCGCTCGTCGATGTGATGCTGGTGTTGTTGATCATCTTCCTCGTCACCGCCCCGCTGATGACACAGGCGGTCAAGGTGGATTTACCCCAGGCTTCCGCCCAGGCCGCAGACCCCAACCCGGAAACCGTGCGCCTCACGCTGGATGGGCAAGGGACGTTTTACTGGAACGATGAACCGGTCATCGCCGCCGGGGCCGACGCGGAGACGGCGCTCAAAACACTGGAAACCCGCCTGCACGCAGCGGTGAGCGCCAATGCACAACTGGACGTCCAACTCTCCGCCGACCGCGAAACCCGCTACCAGCACGTCGCCGAAGTCATGGCCGCAGCGAAGCGGGCAGGGGTGGTCAAGCTGGGGTTTGTGACTTTGCCGGGGAGGGAGTGAGGACTTCAAGATTGTAGTGATCAACCAGCCGTTCCACGTTCCGTGCGGCTTCGCGGGCAACTATCCGGAAATCTGTCTGAATGATGATGAGAATTTTCTTAGTCATCGACACCCCCCAACAGCAGCTTCGTCGCACGGTCGAAATCACTCTCGAACAGCCTGTCCTGCACGATGCGGTATTTCTCGAATTCGCTTTCGGCATGGGCTTTGGCAATTTCCGCCGTCACCTTGCCCGCATCCTGCAATATTTCCCGGTCTGTCGCGGCGATAAAACGATTCAGGCGTGTCTCCCAATCCTGCATGGTCATCGGAATCTTGCGTATCGCCATGCTCTCGGCCACATCCAGATAGGCGGATACCAGTCGGGTAAGCTGTGCCATTTCATGTTCGGTCAAATAATTTTTGGCGACGACGACATCGAATTTCTGGATTTTTCCTCGCGGCGCATCCTGCCAGGTGCTCAGCCCCATGTTTTCCCGGTCGGCATGGGCGCGGTGATAGATGATTTCCGCCGCCGTCTGTCCGTGAATAGCCCAATGCAACTTGTTCTGCACCGTGGCGAAAAAGCGTTTGGTCGCCTGCGCCGTTACATCATAGTCGATGGCGGTGGCGTAGATGTCGGTGATTTTCTGGTAGAACTTGCGTTCGGAAAGGCGTATCTCGCGGACGCGCTGGAGTTGTTCCTCAAAGTATTTTGCTGTCAGGACGGAGCCGCCGCTTTTCAGGCGCTCGTCGTCCATCGTGTAGCCCTTGAGGGTGAATTCCTCGACGATGGTCGTTGCCCATTTGCGAAACTGCACGGCTCGCTCAGAGTTGACCTTGTAACCCACGGCAATGATGGCAGCAAGATTGTAGTGCTTGGTGTCGTAGCTTTTACCGTCGGCGGCAGTTATTCGAAAATTTCGAATAACTGCTTCTTCCAGTAATTCGCTGTCCGAAAAAACCTTTTTTATGTGGTAATTGATGGTGTGCGTTTCCACATCGTAGAGAACCCCCATCATCTTCTGGGTAAGCCAGACGTTTTCGTCGGCGTACACCGCCTCCACGCCGCCCGCGCCACTGGCCGCCACAAAGGTCAGATATTCCGCCGCCGAAGAACGGACAAGCGAAATTTCATGCTGCTTCGCCATCATTCCTCCCCCCTGTGTCGCCAAACAAATTCCCCGTTACCACACTTGACCCGCCCCGAAAACTCTGCTTCCAGCGCCTTCAAAGCCAACAAATTATCCCCAAAAATCAACCGGTTATCGAAAATTTCGCGCTCCAACACGCGACGCCTGGCGTGATACGACCTCTGCGGATCCTCCAACAGAATACGCGGCTCCAACCTGGGACGCTTCTCCTTCCCAATCCAGGTGAGTTCGAGTTTTTGTTTGTTGGTCATGCTTTTTGTTTCTGCCTTTACGCCAGCGCTTCGATTATTCGTAACCATCCGTCAAAATGCGGACAATTTGCGCGAATTGCATCCAGTCCGATGTCGCAAGCAATCAATGGACCGTGGACGGTTTTCTGATAGCCGGGCATGGCTGACAGGATGCGTTTTGACGGCGCGGTTTGTATGCTGTCATTAATATCTTCAGGTGCGGTTGTCCTCCGTATCTCTCGCAATGGTTCCAGAAGTCGGCTGTCGTTAACCCATTGTTCAAACGCTTTTAGCTGGACAAAGAGCAACGCTTCGAATTCATGAACAAGCAGGTTGGCAATGAAGTTTGTGTGTTCAATGTCCTTTGCCAGTTCAGCCTCCAGAAATATGGCTTTCTGTTGCCCATTTGCTTTAGCAGGGTAGGCGGCGCTACTTTTTCCGGGAAAATTGTCGGGTAAAGCATAGAGGTCGAACAGTGTCGTGACATGAGCATTTGAGTCCTGCTTGCAGAGGCGTTCGATCTGGGGCTTGACTTTGGTATAACTGACCACGCCACCCTTGTAGCCCGGACTTGTAGCGACAATGATGGGCGTCAGGTAAAGCCCCGTGCGCGCGTAGTACGGTTGCAACAGTTCCCGGGCAAAGGTTTCTTCCGTTTGCCCTTCTACCAGCAGATAAACCCGGCTCATCGTGTCGGCCTCCCGCCCAGCAGATTCTTCTTCCACAGCTCGCCCAGGCTGTATTCCTCCAACCATTCGTGTAGCATCACAGTATCCAGCCGCCGCAACACAGTTGCTTGATCCTGCTTGTCTGCGATGATCAGATCCTCGGCGTCGAATTCATTGACCAATTCAACGGATTGTGTGGAAACGACCAATTGATGTTGTTGTGCAACCGACTTCATCAATCCTGCCAGCACCGTAATGGCAAAGGGATGCAACCCCAGTTCCGGTTCATCGATGAGGATGGTAGCAGGTGCGAATTCTTCGGGTTGCAGCAAGACAGTCGCCAGACAGATGAAACGAAGTGTGCCATCAGATAGGGCGCTTGCAGTAAAGGGGATGTCCTGACCAACTTCTGTCCATTCGAGTTGAATTTTTTCCTTGTTATCTACCGTCGGACGTAGGTGAAAATCACCAAAGAAAGGCGCAACCAGTTGAATTGCCTTGACAATGCGTTGATAATAAAGGTCGTGATGTTGCTTCAGCCGATAGAGAAACGCTGCCAGATTGCGAGCATCATCGCGCAGATAATTATTGTCGTTGACGCCATGAACCTGTTTGACCAAAGCACTACGACCAGTATCGTGAAAATGGTAAAGACGCCAACTACGCATGGCAGGCACAACAAAATCATAAATACGTGTGCTCGTTTTTTGTTCTTCGGCATAGGTCTCGAAATGTCCGGAGCATGGACGCCAATCTCCGCGCACATGCCACCACAATGCCTCGTTCGCAAACATCATTCGGTTGTCTTGCGTAGGGCGTAGCGTAAAGCGATAGCCGTTATTGCCAAAGTACAGCTCTGCCCGCAATTCCTCGGTCTTCTTGCGACCGAAATGCAGCAACGCATCCGGGCCACCTGCCTCTCCTACCGCAACTTGCAACTGTTGCTCAAGGATGCGGTTGATGAGCCGGAAAAATCCGATGAAATTGGACTTGCCTACGCCATTGGCGCCGATCAGTACGTTGAGGCGTCCCAGTTCAATCTCACAATCAGCAATGGATTTATAGCCGCGCAGAACCAATCGCATGATTTGATTTTCGTTGATGACAGGTTTCATCGTGCCGATGCCTTTTTATATCGTAAATGTTGCGTCACAAGAAATTCCAAGTGAGCCGGTGCCAACAGCACTACAGCATCCCTCCCCGCACGCTGGAAGCAACCTGCGACGCGCTCGCCTTGATGGGGCACCAAGAGCCACATTATGAGGGTTTCGCGTAGTTTTGTATGGTCTGGCTCGTGATTGGCTGCGGATATGAAAGACGCCGAACATGCGGTTCTGTACGCCAGCTTGTTGCGCCGCGCCGGATAGCGCCTTGAATTCTTCGGCGGTTTGCTTGCGCAGTTCCAAGCGTTCCAAGTCTGCGGCGGCTTGGTCGCTCAATTCCTGGCGGCGGGTCTGGATGGCGAAGTATTTTTGTGCGTGAGCGATTTCCGGCTTGCGTGGATCGCCGTTCTGGGCGATGAGGTAGCAGGCGAAGCGGGAGAGGTGGTAGTCGTCGACATCACGCACACTACCCGACCCCAGGTCGACCATTTTGCCGGCGCCGGCAAAATGGTGCTCTGGCGGGTTTCCTGATTGTTTACAAGAGGTTATGGCACGTTCAATCGCTTGCTCGAAGCGTCGCCACTGGCTGTAGCCCAGCAGGGGTTGCAAGGTACGGGCGCTCCAGTATTCAGCGCCGTATTCGTTGGTTTGTTTGAGGTCTTCAAAGCTTTTTCCGGCAATGGCGGGCGAGGGAGCGGTCATGCTGCGGTTCCTTTGAGGCGGGCGGGGTTGCACCTGTCTTACTGCCAAGTCTACCGTACAGACCGCATCCTGCGCATCCTCAAAAACTTGTGTGAAAAGGCGTGATATGCTGCGATTGTCTGTGGCTTCGGCGACCGCCTGCCATGACTTCGCGGCATCATTTTAACGATAAGACAGGAGTGAGATACATGACACAACCTACCATCACTGAAACAAAAATTGTCCATGCCGATGCCACCGCATTGGGCGTGTTTGGGCTGGCGCTGGTGACTTTCGTGGCTTCCACGCAAAAACTGGGGTGGACGACCGGCTCCGTCTATCTGATGCCCTGGTCGCTGTTGCTTGGCTCGCTGGCGCAGATTTGGGCGGCGGGGATCGACTTTAAGCGAAACAGTTATTTTGGCGCGATCGTTCTGGGCGCGTTCGGGCTGTTCTGGGCAGCCGTCACGCTGCACTGGGGCATCGCCAACGGCTGGTTCGGCGCGGTGCCTGCCAACGCGGATCCCCGGCAATTTGGCTGGGCCTGTTTCGGGTTTTTGATTTTTTCCGTGTTCATCACGGTTGCGGCGTTCGAGGCGAACAAGGTGTTCGGCGTGATTCTGGTGCTGATTCTTGTGTTGCTGGGGTCGCTGGGGCTGCAACTGCTGGGCGTCAATCCTGATGTGTTCGGACAGCTTGCCGCCTGGGCGGAATTTTTCATCGCGCTCCTGGGGTTCTATGCGGCGGGTGCAATTTTCTTGAACACCTTCTTCGGTCGCACCCTGTTGCCGCTGGGCAAGCCGATGGGATGGGTGAAAAAAGGGGGTTGATTTCCGCCTTGAGGCTGGAAATAAAAAAGGGTCGCAAGACCCTTTTTTATTGCTGCGGTTTTTTTACGGTATCCCGCAAGCACCCAAAATGCTGAAATACAACCCACACCAGCCAGGCCGAGAACCAGGTGCAATAGAACGAAAAGATCACGTCAGAGAGAAAATGCCCGCCCTGGGCGATCCTTCCCAACCCGGCAATGCCGCCCAGTGCCAGGCCGATCAGGGTCCATCTCAGCCGTGCGGCCCTGCCGCCGAGAAAGCCAAGGCTCACGAAAAAGAAACCCGCAGAAGCGTGGCCGCTGACAAATGAGCAGTTGGTGTTGCACTGGTCGGACGGAAGCAGTGCGGCGGAGAAGGTGGCATTGCCGCCGAAAGTTGTGATTTTGGCGGGGCGGGCGCGGCCCCAGTAGTCTTTCAGTACGACATCGATGACCAGCCCCGGCCCCAGCGCGAGCACCACGACCAGATAGGCGCAATATATCCGCCGCTGGCGGCCGTTGGCGCTGCGGTCGAACTGGCTGGCAATAAAGGCCAGGATCAGGGTGACGATGATGAAGGCCGACAGGGGAGGGATGATGCCGTACATCGCGTGAATCAGGGGGAGGTGGTCGCCGACAAAACCGTCGATGCCCGGGTCCCAGAACAGGGCGCTTACCGCGAGATCCAGCCCCGGCCAGAGGGAGAACACCGCCGCCATCACCATCATGCTGAGCAGCATGAGCAGCGTCAGCGTGCTGATACGGGGACGCCCGGTTGAGGGGGGGCTTTGTTCAAGTTGTGCGCTTCGGTCGGGGGTATCCATGCGTTATTTTTCTTCCGGCAGCGGGCGCACAACAGCGACTCCGCCACGGTGAAACAGCGTTTGATACCCCTGGTCGGGTACGCGATCAAAGCGGGTAATGGCAATCTCGCCGGGTTGCGGAGGACGCTGGAGGGTCACGGCTTCGCGGTAAACACTGACACTGGGCGCGTACAGCCGCCAGAGTACGACAGGTTCGGCGCGTGTGCGCACGAAGGCGACGGCCTCGCTCAGGGAACCCTGCAACACCGCCCCCAGCCACGGGGCCACGACCAGACTTTGCACGAGCACCAGCAGCCCCGCAGCAACGAGAAGCCGCCGCCACGGCGCGTCGCCGCGCATGAGCACCAGCGCCACCAGCCACAGGGCAAACGCGCCGATGCAGACGGCGTAATAGGTGGTATCGGCCAGCAGCGGGGCGTCGGCCAATTGGGCGCGGTAATAGGGGTGATTCACCATTTCGCCCGTGGAGAGTGCGCCGAACACGGTGGGCAGGAGCAGGAAGAGGACGAATAACAGGGTGGGGGCGAGCAGGTGCAGCCACGAGCGGCGGAGGTCATGACGGTGGACGGCGATCAGCAAAAAGAGCGGGGTCGCGCCGTAGAGGGCGTAATGGGGCAATTTGGTGCCGGAAAGGGAAAAGAACACGATCACAAAAGCAGCCCAAAGCCACAGATAGCGGCGCAGGCCGTGGCGGCGCTCATGATTGTCCGTCATCTGCACATCGGCTTTTATCCGGCGCAGGCTGGCAAGGAGCGGCCCGGTCCACGGCAGCAGCAGGAGCGGCGTCACGAATGCATAATAAAAAATGCTGCCGGCGTGTTTTTCCAGCGTGCCGGTGAAGCGCCTGACGTTGTGCTTGAGGATAAAGCCGTCGATGAAGTCCTGACCATGAATGGCGAGGGCGGCGGCATACCAGGGCACGACCAGGATGGCGAGGATGAGCCAGCCCAAGGGGTCGAAGCTCAGTTTCAGATACGGGCGCCACTCGCGGCGGCTGGCGTAATAGAGGAGGCTCACCGCCGCCGGAACCATCAGGGCAATCGGCCCTTTGGTCAGGATGCCAAGGCCGATCCACATATAGCTGCGCAACAGCGGGGCGCGCTGGCCGGACTCGATATGACGCCAGGCGTCAAACAGGGCGAGGGCGAGGAGCAGATTGAGCAAGGCGTCTGCGGTCGCGGCCCGGCCAATGACAAAGGGGCCGAGCGCGCTGGCGGCCACGGCCAGGGCGACCAGGGCGGTATCCGCGCCCAGGCGGGGGCGGGCGAAATGCCAGATGGCGTAACACCATCCGATGGCAGCCAGCGCCGAAGGCAGGCGAAACGCCCACTCGGCGGGGCCGAACAACAGGTAGCCGAGCGCCTGCAACCAGTAGATCAGGATCGGTTTGTCGAAGCGGTTTTCGCCGTTGAGATAGGTGGAGAGAAAATCGCCGCGCTCGAACATCTCGCGGGTCGCTTCCGAAAACGCGCCCTCGTCATCGTCAAAGAGCGGCGCACCGCCCAGCCGGAGCAAAAAGGCGACCCAGGGCAGGGCGAAGATCGCCAGACGGAGCCAGGAACGGGGCGGCACGGGATGCAGCGTCATGTTTTCACGACCGTGGACGGCTGATGCCAGGCTTCATCGTCTGCCAGCGCCCCGTTTTCGCGTGCGAGGTAAGAACGCGAAATACCTGATTCGTAATAGACCCGGGTCAGCAGCTCGGCCAGCATGCCGGAAGTCACCATCTGCACCCCGCCGACGATCAGGAAAAAACCGACAAACAGCAGGGGCCGGGAGCCGATGGATTCGCCCAGAATAAATTTGATCCCGGCCAGATAAGTCAGGACAAGCCCGCCCAGCGCCCCCAGCGTGAGGCCGATGCCGCCGAAGAAATGGCCGGGGCGGGTGCGGAAACGCATGAAGAAATAAACGAACACGAGATCGAGAATGACCCGGAAGGTGCGCGAAATGCCATATTTGGATTGGCCGAATACCCGGGCGTGATGGGTGACGACCTCCTGCGCAATGCGCCGTGGCGTAGTCACGGTCGCCAGCCACGCCGGGATGAAACGGTGCATTTCGCCGTAAAGGCGGACATTCTTGATCGTCGTGGCGCGGAATACTTTCAGGCTGCAACCGTAGTCGCGCAGATGCACGCCGGTGAGGCGGGCGATCAGGCGGTTGGCGATGCGCGACGGAATCTTGCGCAACAGCAGCCCGTCCTGCCTGTCCTTGCGCCAGCCGGCGACCAGATCGAGGTCTTCCTTCAACAGGCGCTCGACCATGCGCGGGATATCGACCGGATCGTTTTGCAGATCGCCGTCCATGGTGACGATCACGCTGCCACGGGCGGCATCGATGCCCGCCTGCATCGCGGCGGTCTGCTTGAAATTGCGCACCAGCTCCACCACCCGCACATGCGCGCCGAATTGGGCCGCGCAGCGTGCAAGCTCGTTGGGGGTAGCGTCGCTGCTGCCATCATCGACGAGCACCACCTCCCACGGCCACAGGTAGCGGCCCAGCGCCAGCTCGATGCGCTCCAGCAGCGGCTCGACATTTTCCGCCTCGTTATACATCGGCACGACCACCGACAGCGTATGTTCGGGCAGGCCAGCGGGAATATACGGTTCGGCAGGCGGCAGCGGCGTTTTGCTCATGGCTCGAGATCCTTCGCGGAAAAAGTGGGGGAGGGGGGATTGGAATGAGGGTAAGCCATCGCCAGCGCGGCGGCGCACAGCGCACTCATGATGATGAAAACATGCAGCGCAAGCGCCGCCTTCAAGCCGTCATTCAGGCTGATGCCGTGGGGCAGCAGCGCCGCCGCCGCGCCTGCTTCATAAGTACCGAAGCCGGCGACGCCCTGAATGGGCAGAATCGCGGCCAGCTCGGCCCCCAGCGCGCCCGCAGCGCCATTGCCCATCGACGTGTCGAGCAGCGCGGCCAGCAAGCAGGATTGCGCCGCAAGTTTGACTGACCAGTTCGCCACCGTCCACCACCAGCCCAGCCGCGCATGGCGGGAAGATTCGGCAAACGCATCGCGCAGCTTGGCGAACTTGCCCGCCAGCGCACCGCGCCCGGCCCAGTCATGGGGCTGTTGTGCCCAGCGCGGCAGGAAAAACGCAAAAGCCAGCAGCGCCAGCCCCCCCGCCACGCGCAAAGCCCACGGCAACCCCGGCCACACCATGACCGCCACCACGGCGACGACCAGCGCATCCTGGAGCCGGAACCAGAACAGCGAAGCCAGCGCACGGGTGAGCGGGGTGCCGAAGGTGCGCCCGAGGAGCACGGGAAACGCCGCCTCGCCACCGCGAAACGGCATCACATTTACCGCAGCGTTATGAATCAGCACAATGCGCAGGCAGGCGCTGAATTTCACCCCATCATCATGGCGAAATTCCTCATACACCCGCAGCGCCCGCAGCACATAACTCACCAGCAGCCCGGCCAGCGTCAGCGCAATCACGCCGGGCGAGAGCCGGGCAAACACCTCGCCGAGCGTCATCCACCGCCCGTCAGCGCAAAACCACAGGCCCAGCGCCAGGCTCAGGGCGAGCGCAGCCAGGCGTCTCCCCCAGCGGCTCATCACCGTGCCCCCCGGAGCGTCAAAGCTGCGGGTCTCCGCCATGCGTACAGCGCGCCGCAGCCCCCCCAGACGCCGAGCAGATATTGCATCCACACCCCGTCGGCATAGCCCAGGTCGAGGAAATAAAGCGATGAAGCCGTCACGAACAGCAGCGCGGCGATGACGCGCTGGCCGCGAACGCGCTCCCAGAACCGCCACCGCGTCGACCCCCACACGCCGAGCGCCGCCATCAGCCAGCCGCAAGCGGCCCCGGCGAACACATCAACCGGCCAGTGCGCGCCGACCGCAATGCGCGAAAACGCCACCAAGGCCGCCAACAGCAGCATCAGCCACGCCACCGGACGACGCACGCACAACACCACCGCGCCCGCGAGGACGAACGCGGTGAGGGTGTGTCCGGAGGGAAAAGAAGTGGTGCGCAGCACCTGGCCGATGACGTGAATCTCATCCAGCGCCAACACCGCAGCCGGTCGCGCCGTGTCGGCGATCTCTTTCAGCGTGTTGGTCAGACAGGCGGCGGGAATGGCGGCCAGCAGCATCGACGCAATCCAGCGTGGCCGCCAGGCGAGCACCGGCGTCATCAGGGCCAGGGCACACGCCGCCGAACCAAGATTGGTAATGCCCGCCCACAAAAAAACCGGCAACAGCCCGGCCGCCGCCGCGTTCCCGGCCCGAAACCAGGCTTCATCAACCCCCGTCAGCGCCACCCCCAGCGCGAGCACGGCCCCCACCAGAACCGGCAATGCGCCCCAGACAAACGCGGCGCGGAGCGTGAGCGGGGCGGGCGAAGGAGGCGAGAGGCTCATCAGGGCTGCAACGAGTGAAACGACGCATTCTAGCCGAGATCGGGGCTGGACGACCTGGCGCGTTCAACTTTGCCAGCGCATTCGCAGGAATTATTTCACCGTCAGCCCCACACAAAAGAGACTAGAATCCCCCGCATCTCTTCTACCCTCAAGGCAAATAAATCATGCAAAACCCAACAAATTTCCTTGACTTTTCCAAAACAGGCAAAATAATTTTTGCAAGCAAGCAAGCAAGCAAGCAAGCAAGCAAGCAAGCAAGCAAGCAAGCCAGGTAGGGCGGCATCGAAGAACGCCCCGTGCGCCGGATTAAAAGACCGCCTCCGCCCACCCCAAAAAACGAAACTCACCGCCCTGCTGCTGGCCGCCGGTCTGGTTTTGCTGCCCACGCCGGGTGAGGCTAAGAATCTCTATATCAGCGGGGGTGGCGGAGGTGGCGGCTATTATGGTGGGGGAGGAGGCATGAATGCGGGCAGCGGCGCCTCCTACGGCTACGAATACAGCGGCTCCTTCGGCGGCGGCGGCGGCGGCGGCTATGTAGGTGAAAATACAGGTACGATGGCAGCAAGCGGATATTATTTTGGGGGGGGTGCGGGTTATGCCGATTCGCTGACCGGCTGGACAACGATTGACGCTTCTCGAGGAAATGACGGCGACGGCTCTAACGGCCCTACTTGCGGCGCTGGCGGCGCGGCAAGCGCATCCACGGCCAACAACAACGAGTATGACACCATCCATGTTACGGGCGGCAGGTCTGGCGCTGGCGGCACCCCCGGCGCTGGCGGCGATGCGAGCCTGAAAGTAGACGGAACCCTGAGCGTCAATACTGCCCTGAATCTGAGGTCCGGCTATGACGGAGCCTACGGGGGATACAGTGGAGGACAGTCCGGCGCGGCTTCTCTCACCGCAGGCACCCTGATCGCCCCCAAGATCGCCCTGGAGAAACCATTAAACGGTAGCCACAGTGGCGCCCTGAGCTTCACCGTCACCCATCTGGAAATCGGCTCCGCCTTCGACACCACGCTGACCGCCACCGGCAACTTTGACGCTGGCGACACGGCGAGCATTACCAACCTGCGGCTGACCGGGAACAGAAATTTCACCTTGACGGGTAGCTGGGTGAGCTACGTCAGCGTAGGGCAACTCGTCATCGACGGCGGTACCATCAACGGCGGCAATTACGCCAATCTGATCAACGGAAGTTTTTACACCACACCCGACATCACGCTCGATTCCGGCGGCGCGAAATTTGACATCAGCGTCGGAGATCAAACGGTAAGCCGCGTCCTGACCGGCGCGGGCAGCCTGACCAAAGAGGGCACGGGCACGCTGACTTTGAGCGGAACGAACAACTACATCGGCGGCACCACGATCAGCACAGGAACGCTGGCGCTCTCCGGCACTGGCAGCATCGCGGCCTCTTCCGGCGTTACGCTCGCCAATACGAGCGGCGCGATTTTTGATATTTCCAGCGTAGGCGGCAGCGGCACGACGATAAAAGGTCTCATCGGCGGCGGCACAACCGGCGGCAATGTCACTTTGGGCGGCAAAACGCTCACCGTCAATAACGGCACGGACAATACTTACGACGGCGTAATCAGCGGCGCGGGCGGCTCCCTGACCAAAAGCGGGAACGGCGTCCTCGAACTGACCGGAGCGAACACCTACGACGGCGGCACGACGATCAATGCGGGACTCATCAATTTCAACGACGAGAACAACTTCGGCACATCGGGCACCATCACCCTGAACGGCGGCGGTCTGCAATGGGCAAGCAGCACCACGACCGACATCTCCAGCCGCCTTGCCATGCTCGGCGCTTCCGGCGGGACATTCGATACCAACGGCAACAGCGTCACCTTTATGACCGGAATCTCCGGCAACGGCGGCCTGATCAAAGACGGCGCGGGCACGCTCACCCTCTCCGGCACAAACGACTACACCGGCGACACCACCATCACCACCGGAACGCTGGAACTCGCCACCACTGGCAGCTTGACCAGCGCCGTAACGGTAGCGAATACCGGCACCCTCGACCTGCGCGGCAGCGTCACGGGCGACGTCACCTTGGGCGGCAGCAACAGCACGCTGAACGCTTATCAGGGCGGCAACATCGACGGCGACCTTTACGCGAACGGCGGCAAGCTGAATTTCTTCCTGCCGCAAAGCATTGACAATGGCGAAGCCATACTGAAGGTCACTGGCGATGCGTACATCACCGGCAGCGCGATCAACATCGCGCAAGACGGCAGTTTTACAAGTTTCACCAACCTCACGTCGACAGAGACCTTCAACCTCATTGATGCAGGCACATTGACAGGCGCCGACACCGCCAGCCTCACCCTTTCATCAGGCATGGCGTTTATCTACGGTTTCAACCTCGCGCCGGATAGCAGCGGCAACCTCGTCGCCACAACGACGGTGACGCCGCCGGTAGTAACGCCGCCTTACGTGCCGCCCGTCAATCCGCCGCCCCCGCCGCCGGTTGAACCGCCTCCCGTTGAACCGCCCGTAGTCGAGCCGCCCGTCGAACCCCCTGTCGAGCCACCCGTTCCCCCCATCGAACCCCCGCCCCCCGGCAACGGCGGCATCAACCTCAACGCCCAAACCAAAGCGCTCTCTGAAGCCTTTTTAAGCGGCACCGCCTACCTCAATCAGGCGCAGGATTTCGCCGCCACCCAAGGCCTGACCGCCGCCCTGCTCGCCAGTGGCACAGCCGAAGGAAGCGGCCCCCGCCTGCAAGGCTTCGCCGCCATCGGCTACGGAAAAATGCGCCACAACACCGGCTCCCACATCGACGTCGACGGCTACACCCTCCTCGCCGGTCTCGCTGGCTCCAAAGACACCAATGCAGGTGAACTCACCGCCGCCGCCTTCATCGAACACGGCAAAGGCGACTACACCAGCCACAACAGTTTTGCGAACGCCGCCAGCGTGCGCGGCAACGGCGACACCGAATACACCGGCGCAGGCATCCTGGCCCACCTCGCCCTCAACCCCTCGACCACCGCCCAGCCCTACCTCGACGCCAGCCTGCGCTCAGGCCAGGTCAAAACCGACTTCGGCGGCCATTTCGTCAACGGCGCCACCCTCCACAGCGCCTACAACGCCAAATCCACCTACGTAAGCGCACACATCGGCGCAGGCTACCTCCTGAAACTCTCCGAGCAGAGCAAGCTGGATGTCTACGGACAATACCTCTGGAGCCACCAAGACGGCGACACCGTAAAACTCACCACCGGCGAGACGGTGAAATTCAAGGACGTAGCCTCGCAAAGAACCAGACTAGGCACAAAATGGGATTACGCCCTGACCCCAACAACCACTGCCTGGCTCGGCGCAGCCTGGGAGCACGAATACGACGGCAAGGCCAACGCCAGCATCTACGGCTACAAACTGGACGCCCCCAAGTTAAAAGGCGATACGGGTTTGCTGGAAATTGGCCTGACCCTAACCCCCGCCGAAAAAGGCTGGTCACTGGATGTCGGCGTACAAGGCTACACAGGCAAACGCGAAGGCGTGACGGGAAATGTGAAGGCAGGATATCGGTTCTAAGGGGTAGGGGCGGTTCGCGAACCGCCCCTTGTATCCACGCGATGACAGAAAAAATCGTGCGATTGCCCTGTGCGGCGCGGCATGGGCGCGGGGCGGTGCTAGAATGCGCCCCAGCGTAACGCCGGTGCCCGCGTGATGTTAGATGTGATTGCTGCGATTGATCTTGGCTCCAACAGTTTCCGCCTCCAGGTCGGGCGTGTGGTCAATGACCAGATTTACGCCCTTGACGGGTTCAAGGAGTCGGTGCGACTCGCCGCCGGACTCTCCAACGACAAGTATCTCGATGATGCGGCGTTTGAACGCGGCATCGCCGCGCTGCACCGCTTTCACGAACGCCTGGCGGGATTTCCGCCCGATGCCGTGCGTGCGGTGGCCACCAACACCCTGCGGGTGGCGAAGAACGCTTCTGCTTTCCTCAAGCGCGGCGAAGAGGCGCTGGGCTTCCCGATTGAAATCATCGCCGGGCGCGAGGAGGCGCGGCTGATTTATGTCGGCGTCGCCCACACCTTGCCCGACCCGCATCGCCAGCAGTTGATCGTCGATATCGGCGGCGGCTCGACCGAATTCATCATCGGCAAGAGCTTCGAGCCGATCTTGCTCGATTCGCTCTACATGGGCTGCGTCGGCTTCAGCCTCAGGTATTTCCCCAACGGCAAGATTGACAAGCGCGGCATGAAGGAAGCCGAGCTGGCGGCGCGGCGCGAGTTGCAGTCCATTGCCCACGATTACCTCGAAGTCGGCTGGGAGGTCGCGGTCGGTTCCAGTGGCACGGCGAAGGCGCTGGTCGAGATTCTGGAACAGAACGGCCTCTCCGCCGGGGGCATCACCCGTAACGGGCTGGAGAAGCTGCGCACGATCCTGCTGCGCGCCGGTCACATCGAGAACCTGGAGATGGAGGGCTTGAAAGGGGAGCGCGAGCCGGTCATCCTCGGGGGCCTGGCGATCATGTACGCGGTGTTTCTGGAGTTCGGCCTGGAGTGGATGACGTTTTCCGAAGGCGCGCTGCGGCTGGGCGTGCTCTACGACCTGCACGGGCGCTATCACCATCACGATCTGCGTGACGCCACCGTGCAGGCGTTCATGAGCCGCTACCGGGTCAATGCCCATCAGGCCGGGCAGGTGGCCGACACCGCCTGCCACCTCCTCGCCCAGCTCGACCCCGCTACCGTCGACCCGGCCAACCCCGAGTACCGCTTTCTGCGCTGGGCCGCGCTGCTCCACGAGATCGGTATCTCGGTCGCGCATGCCAGCTATCACAAGCATAGCGCCTATATCCTCGCCAACGCCGACATGCCGGGCTTCTCGAAAATGGATCAGAGTCGGCTGGCGCGCATCGTGCTCGCTCACCGCGGCAAGCTCGAACGTCTCGTCGGCATCGACCCGTCCATTGCGGACTGGCTGCTGGTCGCCTGCCTGCGCCTGGCCGTGGTCATCCACCGCGCCCGCGATAGCCGTGGGGTGCCGGACATCATCCTGACCCAGGGCAAGCGCGGTTTTGTGGTCGAAACTCCACCTGGCTGGCTGCAAAAGCTGCCGATGACCGCCGCCGCGTTTGAGGAAGAACGGCAGCAGTGGCAATCGGTGGGGCGTCTGCTCGATGTCCGTACCCGTGCGGTGCAGGCCGCCTGAACATCCCATCTCCCGCCCTCCGGGCACTCTCTCCCGCGCAGCGGGCGAGGGTAATCCGTCAACCGTCTCGTGCTGATTGACACCCACATCCATCTGGATGCTGCCGAATTCGACGCCGACCGCGCCGCGGTGCTGGCGCAGGCACGGGCGGGCGGGGTGGGCGGCTTTGTGGCGCCCGCAGTCGAGCGCGCCGGTTTTGCGCGGGTGCTGGCGCTCGCCGAACGTGAGCCTGACGTGTTTCCCGCCCTGGGTATCCATCCGCTCTATGTAGACGCTGCGACCGACGCTGACCTTGCTGCGCTCGACCACTTGCTCGCGCAGGGGAGGGGGGTGGCGGTGGGCGAAATCGGCCTCGACCATTTCGTGGCGGGATTTGATGCAGCGCGGCAGGCGCAATTTTTCCTTGCCCAGCTCGACCTCGCCCGCCGCCACGGTTTGCCGGTGATTCTGCACCTGCGCCGGGCGGTGGACGAGGTGCTCGAGGCCCTGCGCCGGGTACGGGTGTGCGGGGGCATTGCGCATGCGTTCAACGGCAGCTTGCAGCAGGCGCAGATGTTCATCGGGCTGGGGTTCAAGCTGGGATTCGGGGGCGAGATGAGCTTCCCCGGATCGACCCGCATCCGCCGCCTCGCGGCAGAACTGCCGCTGGACGCGATCGTGCTGGAGACCGATGCCCCGGACATCGCCCCCGTCTGGGCGCGGGGGGAGCGTAACGTGCCGGTCAATCTGGCGCGATATGCCGGAATCCTCGCCGGGCTGCGCGAAATGGCGCTCGCCGACATCATCAAAACCACGACAACAAACGCCCGTGCGGCGCTGGCCTTGCCGCAGCGGTGAGCGAGCGCCAAAAAGTGCGCTAAACGGGGTATTTTGCTGCAGGTGCACGATGTCATTCCGCCCTGAGAGTGCCATAATCGCAACTCCGGAGATCGTCCGGGCGGGCCGCGCAAACTCTTTGTGCGGTGCATAAAGGAATGAAAGGAGTACGACTTTGAAGATTCTGGTTCCGGTCAAACGTGTAGTTGACCCTGATGTCAAGGTTAGAGTGAAGGCGGACGGCAGCGGTGTTGATCTTGCCAACATCAAAACAAGCATCAACCCTTTCGATAATATCGCTGTGGAAGAGGCGGTACGCTTGAAAGAGCAGGGCATCGCAACCGAGGTGGTGGTGGTGAGCGTCGGCTCGACAAGCTCGCAGGAAACCCTGCGTGCGGCGCTGGCAATTGGCGCCGACCGGGGCATTCTGGTCGAGACTGACGTCGATGTTCAGCCGCTGGCGGTGGCCAAGGTGCTGAAAGCGCTGGTGGACAAGGAACAACCCCGTCTTGTGATCGCCGGCAAACAGGCGGTCGATGATGACGCCAACCAGACCGGGCAGGAGCTCGCCGCGCTGCTGGGTTGGGCACAAGGCACATTCGTTTCCAAGCTCGTTTTGCAGAAACCGGATGCGGATGAAATCACGGTTTCACGGGAAATTGATGGCGGGCTGGAGACACTGGCCCTCAAGCTGCCTGCGGTGGTCACGGCCGACCTGCGCCTCAATGAGCCTCGTTATGCGACCCTGCCCAACGTGATGAAAGCCAAGAAGAAGCCGCTTGACGTGGTCAAGCCGGCCGATCTCGGGGTGGATGTCGCGTCGCGCCTGACCACGCTCAAGGTCTCCGAGCCGCCTAATCGCAAGGCCGGCATCATCGTGGCCGACGTTGCCCAGTTGGTCGAAAAACTCAAGAACGAAGCGAAGGTGATCTGACATGGCCATTCTCGTTATTGCCGAACACGACAACGCGAGCCTGAAGGTCGCGACCCTCAATGCCGTCACTGCCGCCGCCAAGATCGGGGGCGAGATTCACCTCCTCGTGGCGGGCGCCAATCTTGGCGCGGTGAGCGCAGCGGCGGCCAAAATCGCCGGTGTCACCAAGGTGCTGGTGGCCGACGCGCCGCAGCTTGAAGCGCATACGGCGGAAAACCTCGCCGCGCTGATCAAAAGCATCGCCGCCGGGTACAGCCACGTCCTCGCCCCGGCCACCACGTCGGGCAAGAATGTGCTGCCCCGCGTCGCCGCGCTGCTGGATGTGGCGCAGATCAGCGAGATCACCGCAGTGGAATCGCCCGACACCTTCGTGCGCCCGATCTACGCCGGCAACGCGCTGGCGACGGTACAGAGCGCCGATGCGGTGAAAGTGATCACGGTGCGCACCACCGCGTTCGATGCCGCAGCAGGGGAAGGGGGCAGCGCCGCGGTGGAAGCCATCGCCGCGCCTGCCGACACGGGGCTGTCCCGTCTCGTCGGTCGGGAAGTCACCAAGAGTTCCCGCCCGGAGCTGGCCGCAGCGAAGATCGTGGTCTCCGGTGGGCGTGGGCTGGGCAGCGGGGAAAATTACCGTGCCGTGCTCGAACCCCTCGCCGACAAACTCGGCGCGGCGCTCGGCGCCAGCCGGGCTGCGGTCGACGCCGGTTATGTGCCCAATGACTTTCAGGTCGGTCAGACCGGCAAGATCGTTGCGCCGCAACTCTATATTGCGGTGGCGATTTCGGGCGCAATCCAGCATCTGGCCGGGATGAAGGAATCCAAGGTGATCGTGGCGATCAACAAGGATGCCGACGCCCCGATCTTCCAGGTTGCTGATTATGGTCTGGTGGCCGATTTGACCACTGCGGTGCCGGAATTGGTCAAGGCGCTGGGGTAAGAGGTCAAATGTGCCAGAGAGCAGGGAACATCGATGAACATGCCAGCCGCGTTGTTCGGTTCGGGCTGGCTATGGGGGGCGCTGTTCCTTGTTTTCGCGGTTGGTTATCAGGTTTGGCTGCGGGCGCCGTGGTTCCGGCTGCGCGACCCGCAACAGCTCAACCTGCTGCTGGGGTTCGCGGTCGGTCTGGCCTTGATGTGGAGTTTGCGCGCCGGGGTCAAACCCGGGCTCAATCTCCACTTGCTGGGCGCGATGGCCGCAACCTTGTGTCTGGGGTCCAGGCTCGCGCTGGTGGCACTGGCGCTGGCCCTTACCGCCATTACCCTCAACGGGGCATGCGAGTGGACGGCATGGCCGCTCAACTTCATGCTCATGGCGGTCATCCCGGTCATGCTGGCGCATGGTTTTCAGCGTTTGGTCGAGCGCCATTTACCGGCGCATTTTTTTGTTTTCGTGTTTGTTACCGGGTTTGCGGGGTCGGCTATCAACGTCATGTTGCAAGGGGGCATTGCCTCCGCAGCGATGGCGCTGGCCGGGGCTTACGAGGCCGTTTTTCTGGTCGACGAATATCTGCCGTATTTCCTGCTGCTGGCCTTCTCCGAAGGCTGGATCAGCGGGGCGCTGATTACGTTGATGGTGGTGTACCGGCCTGAGTGGGTCGTGGCGTTCGACGATCAACGCTATCTGTGTAACAAATAAGCTGTAACTTCTACTGGAGGGGATCTCACAATGAGTACATACAATGCACCGCTAGCCGATATGCGTTTTCTCTTGAACGAAATCGCTGGTTTGAAGGACATTCTCAATCTGCCCGCTTTCGCGGAGCTCGACGCCGACACGGTCGACGACATCCTGAAAGAAGCAGCCAAGTTCGCCACCGAGGTCGTCGACCCGGTCAACATCGTCGGCGACCGTCAGACCCCGCCGGTGTGGAAAGACGGCGTGGTAACGATCAGCAAGGAATACAAGGACGCCTACAAGCTGTTCTGTGAAACGGGCTGGCATGCCATGCCGGGTAATCCCGAATTCGGCGGTCAGGGGCTGCCCAATCTGGTGAATTTCGCCGTCAATGAAATGTGGCGTTCGGCCAGCATCGCCTTTGCGCTGTGCCCGATGCTGACGATGGGCGCGGCCCACGCCATTGAAAATCACGCCTCCGACGAGATCAAGCAGAAATATCTGCCCAAGATGATCGACGGCACCTGGGGCGGCACCATGAACCTGACCGAACCCCAGGCCGGTTCCGACCTCACCGCCATCCGCACCAAAGCGAAGCCCAATCCCAATGGTGATGGCACCTACCTCATCTCCGGCACCAAGATCTTCATCACCTGGGGCGAGCACGACATGGCGGAGAACATCATCCACCTCGTGCTGGCGCGCTTGCCGAATTCCGACCCGGGCCTGAAAGGCATCTCGCTCTTCGTCGTGCCCAAGTATTTCGTCAATGACGACGGCTCGCTGGGTGCGCGCAACGATCTCATCTGCTCCGCCCTCGAACACAAGCTGGGCATCAAGGGCAGCGCCACTGCGGTCATGTCCTACGGCGACCACGAAGGCGCAGTCGGCTGGCTGGTCGGCAAGGAAGGCAACGGTATTGCCTACATGTTCACCATGATGAACCACGCCCGCATTCACGTCGGTCTGGAAGGCATCGGCGTTGCCGAGCGCGCTTACCAGCATGCACTGAGCTATGCCCGCGAACGCATCCAGGGCGCGATCATCGGCGACGCCGAAAGCAAGACCAAGCCGAAGCCCATTCTGTTCCACCCCGATGTGCGTCGTCTGCTGCTGGACATGAAGTCCCGCACCGAGGCGCTGCGTGCGATTGGCTACTTCACTGCCGGGCAGCTTGATTTCGCCAACTTCTCGACCGACCCCGCGGCGAAGAAGAAAGCGCTGGCCTATGTGGAATTGCTCACGCCTATCGTCAAGGGCTGGAGCACGGAAAGCTCCATCGACATCACCTCCGAAGGTATCCAGGTGCATGGCGGCACCGGCTTCATCGAAGAAACCGGCGCAGCGCAATACCTGCGCGACTCGCGTATCACCGCGATCTACGAAGGCACGACCGCCATCCAGGCCAATGACTACATCGGGCGCAAGACCGCACGCGAAGTCAACAAGGAGACCGGTGAAGTCGGCTTCACCGCCCGCGCCCTGTACAAGGAAGTCGCCGCCTTCGCCGATGACCTCGCCAAAGACGCCAAGCTCGGCGACATCGGCAAGAACCTGCAGGAAGCGATCAAGGCCCTGATTGACGCCACCGAATGGGCGATCACGAACTACGGCCCGCAACCGCAAGTCACCTCCGCCGGTTCGGTGCCGTACCTGAAACTGGGCGGCATCGTGCTCGGCGGCTGGCTCCTGGCCAAGTCGGCCCTGCTTGCCCAGAACAAGATCGCCGCAGGCGAAACCTCCGATTACTACCAAGGCAAAATCGCCACCACCCGTTACTACGCCAAACACTGGCTGGTACAGGCGAGCGCGATTGCGCGTGAGATTATCGAAGGCGGAGAATCGGTGCTGGGCTTGGATGAACCGCTGTTCTGATTTGCTGTTTTTGAGGTGAAAATGGCTGGTCGGGGGAAACTCTGACCAGCCGTTTTTTACGTAATCGTTGAGTTACTTAGTTAATTATGAGCTTGTTGAGGTGTCTGAAAAGTTGAAAAACATGTGAAATTGGCGCGAAACAAAGCGGGAGGTGAGTTTCACGGCATTGGAACATATGCTATCGCACAGTACAAGCCTGTCTTATGCACCATTTTTCATTTTCGGGCAGTCACCTGGGCATAATGCACCCATATGCGCGATCAAACCGGCTACACAATTACCTGCCCGCGGAAGTAGGGGCGACCGCCCCCGGTCGCCCGTCGTCGGGTAGGGAAAAGCGGGCGATCGAGGGCGATCGCCCACCTCGGGGCTGTCCTTGCCTTTGCAGCTTTAATAGTGATGTTACACATGCTGCTTCCAGTGGCAATGTACTTGCATTACCATACAAGCGTTCAACTTGCCCGCCGGAAAGCACCATGCCTGCCACCCTTGAAGTCGAATCCACCTTGACAGACCGTTATCAGACCACGGTGCCGGAGACCGTTCGTCGCGCCCTGCGCTTGAGTAAGCGTGACAAAATTCACTACACCATCCGCTCTGGTGGCGAAGTTGTGTTAACGCGTGCCGAAGTCCCCGAGGCAGAAGAAGACCCGGCGTTGGGTCAGTTTCTGGATTTTTTGTCCCGCGACATCGCCCGCCATCCGGAGCGCCTGCAAACCATAGACGCCAGCCTTGCCGAGCGCCTGCAATGGCTGGTTGGGGGCTGTGAAGTTGATCTCGACGCGCCGTTGTCAGCAGACGATGAGTGAGCGTCGAAACACCCCTTTGCTCATCAGTGGCTGGACGGTTTTTGCGCATCCCCTGTTTTTGACACAGCTTGAAGCCCTGATTCGGCAGGTCGAGGCGTTCAGACAAAAAGATCCGGCGGGATACCTGAATAAAAATGCCAGCAAACGATTGGCAGCCATCGCCCGCCTGGTGTTTGAAATCATTCCGCAAGATCCGGCACGACCGGAATACCGGCAAGGCAACACGCTTGGCGAAAATCATAAGCATTGGTTTCGAGCCAAATTCTTCCAGCAGTACCGGCTATTTTTCCGCTACCACGCCGCCGCAAAAATCATCGTGTTCGCGTGGGTCAATGATGAGGACAGCAAACGCGCTTATGAAAGCAGCGATGATGCTTACCGGACGTTCCGTAAAATGCTGGCCGACAACCATCCGCCGGATGACTGGGACAAGCTGCTTGCGGAAGCGTCCGCCGAGGATCAACGCCTGAAACGGCTGTCTGACATTCTGGATAAGAGTGTATGACATTTTTGCCTCGTGTGCCAGCAGGCAAGTTTGTACTGAAATTAGTCAATGACTAAAATGAAGTCATTGACTAATATCTTGATACGAAAAATGGCTGGCAGGGGAAACCCCGACCAGCCATTTTTTTACCATTTACGGCGGAAAACGCTTACTTCACCGTCGCCTTGGCGCGCAGCTCCGCGACGTGCTTTTCAACTTTTTGTTGTTGCACACGCGGCAGGAGTTGGGGTTTGATTTCGTCGAACTCGGGGGCTTTGAGGTCGCGCACGTCTTCAAGGTAGATGACGTGGTAGCCGAAGTCGGTTTTCACCGGGGTCTTGGTGTAGTTGTCCTTGGTGAGCTGGGTCAGGGCTTCGGCGAAGGGCGGGACGAAGTTGGCCGGGTTGGACCAGCCGAGGTCGCCGCCGTTTTCCTTGGAACCGGGGTCAAGGGAAGACTCTTTGGCCAGATCGGCGATCTTGGCGCCGCCGTCGAGCTTGGCGATCAGGGCCTTGGCTTCGTCTTCGGTTTGCACCAGCACGTGACGGGCATTGTATTCCTTGTCACCGGCGCGGCTCTTGATCTCGTTGTAGTCTTTCTTCAGATCTTCATCGGTCACGGGGTTGGTGGCCAGCCAGTCTTGCACGTAGGCACGCAGCAGCACGGCCTGGTTGCTCAGTTCGATCTGGGCGACGATGTCGGCTTTTTTGTCCAGACCCTTGGCCCGGGCGGCCTGTTCGACGACGGCGTTGCGAATCAGGAATTCACGCACCTGGTCTTGCAGTTCCTTGCCATTGGGCGCACCGCGGGAGACTTGTTCGTTGATCAGGATGTTGGCACGTTCGGCGGAGATCGCTTTGCCGTTAACCGTGGCAATGGGTTCGGCGGCAAAACCCGTTTGGGCAAGCAGGCCGGCGACGAGGGCAACGGTCAGACGACTCGGAAAAAATTTCATTTACATTCCTTCATTGTGGGTTGGTTGGCCTCTGTGGCCGTTGGGTATGATAGGCGAGTTCGCCTTTCACATTGATGGCGCCAGATGCGGGATGAAGGCTTGCAGCCCGCCTGCTGGTGTTCCTGTCCGCGAATCGTTTGGACACGATGCGCAGGATTGTAATGCGTGCAAACCTCTCGCGCACATTTTATGTGCCACCGGCATCAGTGCTGCCGTCCTCAAGCATGTGTTTCGACAGGTAAAAACCCTGCGCGACCACGAAGACGAACATCAGTGCGGTGCAGCCGAAGAGCTTGAAATTGACCCAGATTTCGTCGGAAAACGAAAATGCCACGTAGAGATTGAGCAGGCCAAGGGCGGTGAAGAACAGCGCCCAGGCGAGGTTGAGCCGCGCCCAGATGGGCTCGGGGAGCTGGATCTGGGCTTCGAGCGCGCTCCGGATCAGGTTGCGCCCCAGGAGCAGACTGGAACCGGGCAAGGCGATGGCGATGAACCAGTAGAGAATCGTGGGTTTCCACTTGATGAACAGCGGGTCGTGGAAGAACAGGGTCGCGCCGCCCAGCACGGTGATCAGGGCGAAACTCAGCCACAACATCTTGTCGATACGCTTGCCCATGATTTTGACCACGACGATCTGGATCGCGGTCACGATCATGGTGGTGAGGGTGGCGAGCAGGATGGGAACCAGGCTCGGGGCGAAGCCTCCGCCCAGCCAGTCGTTGGCGAGGCTGGCGGCACTGTCGGGATAGACCCCGGCGAGCTTGTAGGCGGTAAAAAACAGGATGACCGGGAGCAGGTCGGCAAAGAATTTCATGGGCATGGATTATACGATGTGCGAGCGGGGTTGACCGCGGCTTGAGTGAAAGGTTCCGTTACAGCGCCTGTTTGGGTGGCTTGAGGGTGGAGGCGTCGTCAGGGGCGGGGAAACGGATGATGGCGCGCAGCCCGCCTCCGGCGCGGGGCAGGAGATCGAATTCGCCGTTGTGGGAACGCACGATGCGGTCGACGATCGCCAGCCCCAGCCCGGCGCCGCCGGTGTTGCTGCGTGCGCTGTCCAGGCGGGTAAAGGGCTGGAGCAGGCGGTGGACTTCGGCGGGCGGAATGCCGGGGCCGCGATCGGCGATTTCGACCCCCGTCCACTCATCGCGGGTAAATACGGTGATGGACAGCGGTTTGTCTGTGCCCGCGTAGCGCAAGGCGTTGTCGACCAGATTGGTGAGGGCGCGGCGCAAGGGCAGGGGACGGCCATGGACGAGCAGTTGCGGCGGGGTTTCCAGTTCGATGGCGATGTCACGCAATTTGTACGGCAGGATCAGTTCGTGCACCAGCGCGGCAAGGTCGAACTGTTGAACCGGGTCATGCGGTATGCCACGGCCAAAATCGAGAAACTGGCCGATGATGCGATCCATCGCCTCGATGTCGACGACCATGGCGGCGATTTCGCTCTCCGGCGCACCCGACATCTCGATGCCCAGCCGCAGCCGGGCCAGTGGCGTGCGCAGGTCGTGGGAGACGCCGGCGAGGATGAGCGCACGGTCGGCGTCGGTGCGGGCCAGCGCGCCCGCCATCTGGTTGAAGGCTTTTGCCACCACGGCGATTTCCTGGGGGCCGTGCTCATCGAGCGGCAAGGGGGTTTGCCCGCTGCCGATGATTTTGGCGGTGCGGGCGAGATAGCGCAGCGGCGTGCCGATGCGGGAGACGATCAGATAGGCGCCCAGGATGGCGACCAGCAGGGTCGCCCCGACCCACGACAGCCATTCGAGCGCATACGGGCGGTCAACCCGCTCGGACGGCAGCATTACCCAGTATTCGTCCTCGTCTTCGGGGTCGAGACGAAAGCTGATCCAGAAGCCGTTGAGCGTTTTCCAGCGCGAGGCAAAGCGGGTGTGTGCGCCCAGACTGTGGCGGACTTCGGCGGCGAGGGTCTGCATCAGGGGGGTGCCGGGCAGGGGCTGGGTGTCGTCGCCGGGTTCGGCGGGGTAGATGCGGATGCCTTCGCGGGCGGTGAGTTCGAGCAGCAATTCGCTGCGCCGCGTGACGTCGGAATTGATCAGCGCGGTACGGGTGAGATTGACCACGCTCACTATCATGCGGGCGATGTCGCGCGCACGCTGGGGTTCTTCAAAGTAGCGGAAAATCTGCCCCCAGGCGACTACCGCCATCACCAGCAGCAGGGTGACGAGGAGAAAGGTTTGCCACAACAGGGTGCGCGGCAGCCAGCGGCTGAAATGGTGATACCACACCCGCATGCGCCGCAGCTCGCGCCAGCGCCGCTCAATCAGCCTTGGTTCCATCCGGCACGAATACGTAACCGAAACCCCACACGGTTTGAATATAGCGTGGTTTCGCGGGGTCTTCCTCTACCAGCTTTCTGAGGCGCGAGACCTGAACGTCGATGGTGCGGTCAAACACGCCGTGCTCGCGCCCGCGCGCAAGCTCCATCAGCTTGTCGCGTGACAGCGGCTGGCGCGGATGTTGGAGCAAAACCTTGATCAGCGAGAACTCGCCGGTGGTGAGGGACACATCCTCGCCATCACGGCGCAGGCTGCGGGTGCCGAGATTCACTTCGATGTGGCCGAAGGTGATGATTTCATCTTCGGCTGTCGGCGCGCCGGGCAGGGGCACCGGGTGACGGCGCATGACCGCCTGGATGCGGGCCACCAGCTCGCGCGGGTTGAACGGTTTGCCAACGTAGTCATCGGCGCCCATTTCCAGCCCGATGATACGGTCGACATCGTCGCCCTTGGCGGTGAGCATGATGATGGGGATGTCGTTTTTGCCTGCGCGCAGGCGGCGACAAATCGACAGGCCGTCCTCGCCCGGCAACATCAGGTCGAGAACGATGATATCGAAATGCTCACGGTGAAGCGTGCGATCCATCATCACCGCATCGGCGACTGCCTTGATCGCAAACCCCTGTTCCTGAAGGTAACGGGACAAAAGCTCGCGCAGGCGGGCATCGTCATCGACCAGGAGCACTCGGTAGCGTATTTTTCCGTCACTCATGGGTTGCAATCTTGGCACGAGTCCGGCGTCACCGCTAGTGCGTGAGGCGGGGTAATACGCCCGAGCGCTGTTCATTGCAACACTCCCTTACAAAGCCGGGGGCTGCGGGCGGGCAATACGTCTTTCGCCGGTGGACGTTTCCACGCATTATTTCCCCATCGAAGACTATTGAGTGAAACGCAACGATGAACATTTTCTCTGCTGCTCGTTGCCGTGTGCTTTTGTCATTGTGTACCGTGCTCGCCGCAGGGGCGGCGTCTCCGGCGGGGGCACAGGAAGTGGAAGCCCGGACAACGGATGGTGCGGCATTGGAAAGTACGAGCGCAGACGAAGTGATGCCCGAGCCGCCCGCTGTTGCAGCGGATGAACCCGCCGAGCCTGCCGAACCCGCTGAGACGCCTGTGACCAAGCGGACGGACAAGCAGGCTCTGCGCCGCGATCTGACCCGGAATCAGGATGGCAGTCCCGTCAACGCCGTTCATCGTCTGAGCGAAGCCGAGCGCGCCGCGCTCCATCGTGATCTGCGTTCCGCCATCCGCACCGCGAACGTCAACGACGACGCCCAACTCAGCCCGCCCTCCGCAGACAAGATCCAGCCGGTAGAATACCGGCACAATGAAAATCCTGGCCCTTGAATCCTCTTCCGAGCGTGCAAGCGTCGCGCTCAGTATTGATGGCGATATCCGCGAACGTGTGCTTGTTGGACACGCCAATCATTCCGAACATCTTCTCGCTGCGATCAGGGATTTGCTCGCCGCAGCCGGGCTGGGCAGCTCCGCACTGGATGCGGTGGCTTTCGGCAGCGGCCCGGGCGCGTTTACCGGACTCCGCCTGTCCTGCGGGGTGGCTCAGGGCCTGGCGCTGGGGGCCGGGCTGGGGGTGATCCCGGTTTCCAGTCTGGCTGCGCTGGCATTGTTCGCGCCGCATCATCAGGTTCTGGTCGCCACCGATGCGCGCATGGGCGAGGTCTACCATGCCCGTTACCGGGTCGAAAACGGCACGGTGACGGAGCTTGCCCCCCCCGCGTGTTCGCCCCCGTCAGCAGTCCCCGCCGCCGGGCCGGATTACTGGGGGCTGGGTTCGGCCTTTGCCGCCTATGTAACAGAACTGGCCGCCGTGCGTGCGGGCCTCATCGGCTGTGACCCGCTGGCGGCACCGACGGCCGGAAATGTCGCCCGGCTCGCCGTGCAGGCGGGGAGCGCTGCGTGCTTGCCTGCGGAAGGCGCGTTTCCCCTTTATGTGCGCGACAAGGTGGCGCTGACGACCGCCGAACGTCTGGCACGCGGTAATAAAGCCTGAGCCGGAGCCATATGGACAGGGTGACGGACAGCCACAGTTTTGCGCCGATGGGGTTCGATGACCTCGACTGGGTGGTTGCGCAGGAAGCGACGCTGCATGCTTTTCCGTGGACGCGGGGAAATTTTGTCGATTCGCTCAACGCCGGGTATTTGCACCGGCTGATGTTCGAAGCCGGGGTTCCGATTGCCTACGCCGTGGTGTTGGGCGTGATCGATGAAGCGCACCTGTTGAATCTCAGCGTGGTCAGAAGCGCGTGGGGCCGGGGCTGCGGCCAGCGTATGCTTGAACACCTGATTGAAGAAGCGCGACAGGGCGCAATCCGGCAGTATTTTCTTGAGGTGCGCCCGAGCAACACCGCAGCCATTGCGCTCTATCAGCGTCTGGGGTTTGCCGAGATTGGCCGCCGCAAACGATATTACCCGGCGCCAGAGGGACGGGAGGATGCGATCGTGATGAGGCGGGAACTATGAATGCGTGGCAAGGCGCAGTATTGCGCGAAATGGGACTCGCCCCGCTATGGCGGCTGCGCACGGGCAAGCCTGCGGCGGAGGCTGAGGCGGCCCCCGCCACGGCGGAGCCGTCCCGCCCCACGTCTGCAACGTCTGCCGCGTTTGCCACGTCTGCCGCCGCACGCGCCTCGATTTCTCCCTCTCCTGGCTCACCGCCTTCGCCACCACCACGGGCGCAAATTCCGCGGCCCCCGGCGATTCAGGCTGCTGCGCCGCCCCCTGTCTCCGCTCCAGCCGCTCCGATGATAGACGCTGAACGTGCGGCAAGGATCGCGACCCTCGACTGGACGCAACTGGAAGAAGAAATCCGTCATTGCCGGGCGTGCCCGCTGTGCGAGCGCCGCCAGCAGGCGGTGCCGGGTGTTGGCGATCATGCCGCGCAATGGATGTTCGTCGGCGAAGGCCCCGGCGCGGAAGAAGACCAGCGCGGCGAGCCTTTTGTCGGGCAGGCCGGGCGCTTGCTCGACAACATGCTGGCGGCCATCGGCTTGAAGCGCGGCGAGAACGTCTATATTGCCAACGCGGTCAAATGCCGTCCCCCGCATAACCGCACCCCCGCCGAGGCGGAAATCGCCGCCTGCCAGCCTTTCCTTGAGCGCCAGATTGCCCTGGTCGCGCCGCGGCTTCTGATCGCGCTCGGTCGTCCGGCTTCCCAGGCGCTTGTCGGGCGCGAACTCAACATTGGCGCCGCGCGGGGCAAGCGTTTCGAGCGCAAGGAGATCGCGGTCGTGGTGACGTATCACCCGGCGTATCTGCTGCGCAATCCCCAGGACAAGGGCAAGGTGTGGGAAGACCTGTGCTTTGCCCGCCAGGTGATGAAAACTGAAACAGGGCAGGGCGCCTAAGGCTGCTCAAAGCCACTCAAGGCAGATCGTCGAGGCGGCTGGCCGTCTCCATGTGGCGCTGATTGGCTTCATGCCAGCGCTTGGCCACGTACATCGTTCCGGCCAGGAAGAGCCCGAACAGGATGATCAGGGTGTGGATGGAGAGACCGAGGAAAATCAGCAGCGCGTAGATGCCGGTCATCAGCAGGATGGAGATGTTTTCGTTGAAGTTCTGCACTGCAATCGAGTGCCCCGCTCCCATCAGCACATGGCCGCGGTGTTGCAACAGTGCATTCATCGGCACCACAAACGCGCCGCCCAGGCAGCCGATCACCACCATCAGCACCATCGCCAGCGTCGTATTGGTGACGAAGGGCATCAGCAGAATCACCAGCCCCAGCACAATCCCCAGCGGAATCACTCTCACTGATTGCCTGAGACTGACGAACTTCGCCGCGAGAATCGCGCCGGCCGCCATCCCGATGGCGACCACGCCTTGCAGCATCGACGCCTTGGATAATTCCAGATTGAGGTTGTACTCGGCCCACTTGATGACGATGAACTGGAGCGTCGAGCTGGCGCCCCACACCAGCGTCGTGACCGCGAGCGAGATCTGGCCGAGTTTGTCGCGCCAGAGCAGTTTCAGGCAGTGGTTGAAATCGCGCACCAGATAGAGCGGATTACTTTTCAGCGGCTTGTGATCAACGCCGGTGTCGGGGATGAAGAGATTGAAAGCGGCGGCGAAAATGTACAGGAAACTGATCGCAAAAATGCTGTACTGGTCACTGGTATGCAGCAGCGGCAGTTCAAACGCGGTCATCCAGTCCGCCACCTTGGCGTCGACCAGTATCCCGCCCAACACGGTGCCGAGGATGATCGCCCCCATGGTCAGCCCCTCGATCCAGCCGTTGGCGACCACCAGCAGGCGGTGGGGCAGGTATTCGGTGAGGATGCCGTACTTGGCCGGAGAGTAGGCCGCGGCGCCAAAGCCGATGACGGCGTAGGACACGAGAGGGTGGATGCCGAGGAAGAGCATCAGGCAGCCCCCGATCTTGATCGTGTTGCTGATCAGCATCACCCGCCATTTCGCCATCGAATCAGCGAAAGCGCCGACGAAGGCCGCCAGCACCACGTAAGAAATGGCGAAGAACATTTTGAGCATGGGATCAGCGGCATCGGGCGCGTCAAGATGACGCAGCATGGCGATGGCAACAATCAGCAGCGCGTTGTCGGCGAGCGCAGAGAAAAATTGCGCCGCCATGATGATGTAAAAGCCGAAAGGCATCGTCCCGTAACCACTTTCTTCGTGCGTGAAGGCGGACAGACTTATACCATGAAGGCCGCGCTCGGGGGAGCACAGACGTAAGCACAGTTGAACAGGCTGTGGTTAAATCCGCGCATCTCCATGAGGACAGCGAGCTTTGGGCGCAAAAACAAAATCAGCGTTTGTGTGTAACGCGTGTGGTGCGCAAGTGCCGCGCTGGCAGGGACAATGCCCGCAGTGTCAGGCGTGGAACACCATGACCGAGACCGTCATCGAGCGCGGAGCAGGGGGGGCAGGGCGCCATCTCGCCGGTGCGAGCGCGAAAATGCAAATGCTGGCCACGCTCGAAGCGCGCGAAGAACCGCGCCTGCCAAGTGGTGTCGAAGAGTTCGACCGCGTGCTCGGCGGCGGACTGGTCGCGGGCAGCGTGGTGCTCATCGGCGGCGACCCCGGCATCGGTAAATCTACCTTGTTACTTCAGGCCTTGTGCCGCCTGGCGGGGGAGCATCCGGTGGTCTACGTGAGCGGCGAAGAATCCGGCGAGCAAATTGCCCTGCGCGCCCAGCGCTTGCAGCTCAGCCCCGGCGGGCTGCAACTGTTTACCGAAACCAATCTCGAACACATCATCCACACCTTGCGCGACGCCGCGCCGCGGGTGGCGGTGATTGATTCGATCCAGACCCTGTTTACGGAAGCCCTGCAATCGGCGCCCGGTTCGGTCGGACAGGTGAGGGAGTGTGCGGCGCAGCTCACCCGGTTTGCCAAACAGAGCGGCACCACGCTCATCCTCGTCGGCCACGTCACCAAAGATGGCGCGCTCGCCGGGCCGCGGGTGCTTGAACACATCGTCGACACCGTGTTGTATTTTGAAGGCGACACCCATTCGAGTTTTCGCCTCGTGCGGGCGTTCAAGAATCGTTTCGGCGCGGTCAATGAACTGGGCGTGTTTGCGATGACCGAACGCGGCCTGCGCGGCGTATCCAACCCGTCGGCGCTTTTTTTGTCCCAGCACGCGCAGCAGGTGGCGGGCAGTTGCGTGCTCGTCACCCAGGAAGGCACCCGACCCTTGCTGGTGGAAATCCAGGCCCTGGTCGACGGCTCCCAAAGTCCCAATCCGCGTCGGCTGTCGGTCGGACTGGAACCCACCCGGCTGGCGATGCTGCTTGCGGTCATGCATCGTCACGCCGGGATCGTCTGTTTCGATCAGGACGTCTTTGTGAATGCCGTAGGCGGCGTCAAAATCGCTGAACCGGCGGCTGATCTGGCGATTTTGCTTGCCGTCGTCTCATCGCTGCGTGACCGGCCACTACCGCAGGGGCTGGCAGTTTTCGGCGAAGTCGGACTCGCAGGCGAGATTCGTCCCGCACCGCGCGGTCAGGAACGTCTGAAAGAAGCCGCCAAGCTCGGCTTCAAAACCGCGATCGTGCCCAAAGCGAACCTGTCACGACAACCCATCGCCGGTATTACCCTCCACGGTGTCGACCGCATCGGTGAAGCACTGGATCTGGCACGGAGTCTGGAGTGAGCCAAGAGTGGGGTAGATGAGGTCAGCGCAGGGAGGTTGGCGCGTGAATCGTTAAGTTTACATAATGCAAATTATGGCGGTTTTATAAGCCGGATACGACATAATCAGCAAACTCCCATTTTTCGGCGTAACGCAGACTGGAATGCGGTGAATCTCATCTCCGCGCTCGGTATCAGGCTGCGTGCGTCTTCACCCATTCGCGCATGGCGTCGTTTACGCGAGTTTGCCAGCCTTTCCCCGTGGCTCTTAACGCCGCGAGCACGTCCACATCGAGGCGGATGGTAACGGGCGCTTTCCTGGGTTCCTCGTAGGGCGGACGGCCAATGGGCGGGCGGCCAAAGCGCAGACGGGGAACCGCCTCGGCCCATTCCTCATCGGTGTAGGGCCGTGCGTCCGGATCGGCCATCGCTGCGGCATGGATTTTGGCATCCTCTTCATCAGTCGGCAGTTCAAACACCCGTCCATAGCGGGTTTTAACGGTAGTTCTTGACATATCGCGCAACCTCCTTTTTTACGGCATGGCGTAGGCTGATGATGCGGTGAATCTCATCTCCGCGCTCGGTATCAGGCTGCGTGCGTCTTCACCCATTCGCGCATGGCATCGTTCACACGGGTTTGCCAGCCCTTCCCCGTGGCTCTTAACGCCGCGAGCACGTCCACATCGAGGCGGAGTGTGACGGGCGATTTAAGGGGCACGCCATGGGGTGGGCGACCAATGCGAGCGGTGGGGAGCGCCGCTCTCCATTCGTCGTCATCCATTGGCCGGGCGTCAGGGTCGGCCATCGCCGCCGCATAGATTTTGGCATCTTCTTCGTCAGTCGGCATCTGAAAAACCCTGCCATCTCTGGTCTTAACGGTAGTTCTTGACATATCGCGCAACCTCCTTTTTTACGGCATGGCGCAGGCTGATGATGCGGTGAATCTCATCTCCGCGCTCGGTGAATGAGACGTGGTAAAGACGGTCGTCCAGGGGAACAATCGCGTTTTGCCGGATTTCGTCATAATGGAAACGGTTATCGAGCACGTAAAACGCCCTGTCCCAGTCCAGTTCAGCGGCCAGCGCCAACGAAAGACCCTCGTGCTTGCGCCGGTTGATGGCATCCTTGACCGGGTCGATTTCGATTTCCATGGTGTTATTGTATGTACTTAAAAGTGATGGTGCAAGTTATCGTGGCAGTCACGCCGGACAGATCGCCAGACGCAACAGACTCCGCCGCCACGAGGTGATCGCGCTGGCGCTGCGCGGGTGTTTTGGCGTGATCAGTGGCGGGACGCCCCCTGCCGCGTTTGACTTTATGGCGGTTTTCATCCTGCGTCAGACTGTGCATCATGAGACGTCGCAACAGATAAATCGGGACTTTAAAAGGCTGCTCTGAGACAGTCTGTTTTGCCTGGTATAAACTATCCAAGTAACCAGCACATGACATAGAGCGACGTGATGCACCGGCAGCAGTCGGACGGAAGTACGGCGACTCACTACAACAAGTCAAAAGGAGAACGGGATGGAACGCGAATCGATGGAGTTTGATGTCCTGGTCGTGGGGGGTGGCCCTGCGGGACTGGCGGCAGCGATCAAAATTAAACAACTGGCGGCTGAACGCAGCCAGGAAATCTCGGTATGCCTTATAGATAAAGCGTCCGAGATTGGTGCTCACATCCTGTCTGGCGCGGTGATGGATACGCGCGCGCTCAACGAGCTTATCCCGGACTGGAAAGAACGCGGCGCCCCGCTCAAGACCGAGGTCGTCAAAGACCAGGTGATGTTCCTCACCGAAAGCCAGGGCTACATTTTCCCGAATCTGGCTTTGCCGGATAACTTCGATAATCACGGCAATTACATCGTCAGGGTGGGCAACGTGACCAAATGGCTTGGCGAGCAAGCCGAAGCACTGGGCGTCGAGGTTTATCCAGGCTTTGCCGGTGCGGATGTGTTGTACGACGAAGCCGGTGCGGTCAAAGGTGTGGTGACGGGCGATCTGGGTGTGACCCGTGACGGAACGCAGGGCCCCAATTACCAGCCGGGGATGGAACTGCACGCCAAATACACCTTCTTTGCCGAAGGTTGCCGCGGGCATCTGGCCAAGCGTCTTGAAGAGAAATATCAACTGCGCGAGGGTGTCGACCCGCAAACCTACGGGATCGGGATCAAGGAGCTGTGGGAAGTCCCCGCCGCCAACCATCAGCCCGGCCTGGTCGTCCACACCGCCGGATGGCCGCTGACTGACGACGTATACGGCGGCGCGTTTCTCTATCACCTCGAAGACAATCTGATCGAGATCGGTTTTGTGGTCGGGCTGAATTACGCCAACCCTTACCTCTCTCCTTTCGAGGAAATGCAGCGTCACAAAACCCACCCCGAGGTTCGTAAACACCTTGAGGGTGGCAAACGTCTGGCTTACGGCGCCCGGGCCATCGCGACCGGCAACATCCAGAGTCTGCCGAAGCTGGCGTTTCCCGGCGGGGTGCTGATCGGCTGCGATGCCGGCTTCCTCAATGCGGCCCGGATCAAGGGGGTTCATGCCGCGATGAAATCCGGCATGCTTGCCGCCGAAGTGGCGTGCGATGCCATCGTTGCGGGTCGCCAGCGTGATGCGCTCACGGAATTCCCGACCGCTTTCGAGAATTCGTGGCTCTATGCCGAATTGTACAAATATCGCAACTTCAAGCCCCTGATGAAGAAAACCTTCTGGCTGGGTTCCACCCTGTTTGCAATCGACCAGAAAGTCTTTTTCGGTCAGGCGCCGTGGACGCTGCACAATCACAGTGACCACGACAAACTCAAACCCGCTGCCGAGTGCCAGAAGATCGACTATCCGAAGCCGGATGGGGTGCTCACTTTCGACCGGCTGTCATCAGTCTTCCTCTCGAATACCAATCATGAGGAAGACCAGCCCTGTCACCTGCGCCTGAAAGACCAGAAAACGCCGATTGCGATCAATCTGGAGGTCTATGATGCGCCCGAACAGCGCTATTGCCCGGCTGGCGTGTATGAAATCGTGGATGACGGCGAGAATAATGCCCCCAGATTGCAGATCAACAGCCAGAACTGCCTGCACTGCAAAACCTGTGATATCAAGGATCCCACCCAGAACATCGACTGGGTGACACCGCAAGGCGGTGAAGGGCCTATTTATCAGGGCATGTAAAAAATACGAGGGCGCCGCAGGGTGCCCTCGTCTTCTTTCAGGGGCCTGTTATTGAATTATCATGGAAAGACCATGCTCATTGCTTAAATACGAACATGTTACAAAGTTATGGGGTTGATGTATAATCCAGCGTTAACCAACATTATCAAACGTTAGTCTCAGCCTGCTACCGGCATCGTTCAAATAGGAGAGAATATCGTGGGTTTGCTGTTTGACCAGTTTCGTTCCATCTTTTCAAGAGCTGGTTCGGTGCGTGAGCCCGAAGAAACTTCTTCTGAACGCCGCGCCCGTAACCGCGCCAATCCCCGGGAAGGAAGCTGTGTCCTCGTCATCGACGACTCTCCCACCATTCTCAAGGTACTCAAGCGTTTCCTTGAATCTGCGCGTTGCGTGGTGCTGGAGGCGCCAGACGCCAGAGTCGGGCTTGAACTGGCCCTGACGCAGAAGCCCTCGCTGATTTTTCTCGATATCGTCATGCCCGGCATCAACGGTTTCGCCGCCCTGCGCGCCCTGCGCAAAAACCCGCGCACCAAAGATACCCCGGTGATCATGATGAGCGGCAATGAGCAGGCGACGGCGCAGTTTTTTGGCGCTCACATCGGGGCCGACGATTTCATGAAGAAACCGTTTTCCCGTTTTGAAGTTTTTGCCCGCATCGAACGACTGCTGGACGAAAACCAGATCCCCCGTCGCGTCCAGACGGAAGCCCCTGCCGCCCCGGCGCCAGTCAGCGCAGCGGAAGCCATTGCCCCTTCCACCCCCCTGCCCCGGCCTGCTACTTCGTTGGCAGATCAGTTACCTACTCATCTGACACCTCAGTTGACACCTGAGCCGACCCATCATCTGGCCCCTCATCTGGCACCTGAGCCGGTAGCACCAGAAGCCGCCGCTACCCCGGAGGCAGGGTTCTCGTTCTCGTTCCTGGCGTCAACTCCCCAGACACAAGCGCCCCCCGCCCCCCCTGTCGTTGCTCCCGCTGTTGCCGCTGTTGCGCCGCAAGCCCCGCAAGCCCCGCAAGCCCTCAGCCAGCAGGATTTGCTCGCGCAGATCGCCGCGCTTGCCCAGCGTGCGCAATCCGACCCCAGTGTGTTTGCCGCCTTGTCCGCCCTCTCTGCGCAATTTGTTGCGCAGAACAAGCAGAGCGCCGAGGCCTCCGTGTCTGTCAGTCGATAGCCTTTTTATCCCCACCTCGCGGCATGGCGCTTCAATGCCCGCCAAGTGGTTTTACGCTGAGCTGGGTCTCGATCGTCTGTCGGCTGCCGTTGGCGAATGATTCAATGGTCAGGCTCAAGGGCAGGGAATCCCCTTCCCTGGCCTGGGCCTTGAGCCCGAGCAGCATCACGTGATAGCTCCCCGGCTTGAGTTCAACGGTCACGCCCGCAGGGAGTTTCAATTCGGGCACGGCACGCATGATCATGTGATCGCCCTCCATACGCATTTCATGCAGCTCAACCACTTCCGCCGCCGGCGATTGAAGCGCGATCAAACGGGCATCCTCGGTCGAGGTGATTTTCATGAACGCCCCGGTCACTTTCTGCAAGGGCACACTCGAATTTGCCCACGCCTCGGTAATGCTGACTTCGGCAAACGCCGGGGGCGTCATCAGGCACAGGGTGGTTAATGCTGCGAGCGATCTGGTTTTCATTTCGTGCGGGTTTCCTTCAATGGGAGATAACGGGATGGAGCAAAGCGCGAACATCTGCGGCAAGTGCCTCGGCGGTTGTTTCGTGTTTGACCGCGAGCCGCAGGCGACCTTCGGGGTCGTAGAGATAGCTGAGCGCAGAATGCTCTACAGTGTATGAGCTTCCGGTTGCGACCTTGCGGTAATAAACACGGAATGCATTGGCGGTTTCCTGTGTTTTTTCCGGGTTGGCATAAAGCCCGAGAAAATCGGGCGCAAACGCAGCGGTGTATTCACGAATGATGGGCGGCAGATCACGTTCAGGATCGAGCGTAATAAAAATGACCTGTAACCGTTCACCGTCGCGGCCCAACAGACGTTTGACTTCCGCCGCACGCAGCAGGCTGGTCGGACAGACATCCGGGCACTGGAGAAAACCAAAAAATACCAGGACAACCTTGCCGCGAAAATCAGCCAACTGGCGGATGTTACCAGCGGGGTCAGTCAGGGCAAAATCACGGCCATAGTCAGCCCCGGTGATATCAACACTGTTGAACTGTGTGCCCTCGCCTTCACAAGCGCCCAGGCTGAAAGCCATCAATGCCAACAGCAAAATGCGTGCGCAAATCCCTGCTTTCATGACAATAACTCGTTGAAGACTTCGGGCAACATCAAGGTGGCAAGGGCGCGCTGGGTAAACAGATAGCGCCCATCCACCACGAACCCCAGCTCTTCCCACGGCACTGCATCATTCAGCAGCGCGATGGCGCGAGTGAGGTTCATCCCTTGCACGGCGGGAAACAGGGCCAGAATTGCACCGTCATAAGCACGGCACTTGTGGGTAAAAAAGGGTCTGGTCTGGCGGGTTTTGCAATTTACATAAATACGCGGCCCGTCCACATCAGAATAAGCCCTGCCCCATTTCCACCAGTTGCTCTCATCGAACGGGCGCACCCGGCGATTGATGAGGCGTGTCTTGTGTTGCTCCAGCGTGGGATGACGGAGGTTATAGATCATGCGCCGTGTCTCGCCGGTCGTCGCGGTACGTGAGCACACCAGCTCAAGATTGCCTTCTGCATGGGTAAACACGTCGTCGGCGCCTGATACCGCACCGACCTTGACACTGAACAGATCAGCCAGCGCCACGCTGAGATGGGCGTGGGTAAACGCGAGCTGGCCGTCGATATGCACCATTTCGCGTGCGTCCCACTGCGCATCGCTGAGGCGGCGAAACAGGGTCTGACGCGAAAAATCGCCCCGCACAAAACGGAAGATCGCGCAATTGGGCACGGCGTCGGCAAAAATCCGCGCATCGCCGGTCTCGATCCAGTGCGTGATCGTGCCCTGCCCGTACAGCCAGTGATTCAGCCGGGCCGCCCCGGTCAGTTTGATGAAGTCGCGCGGGGTGATGAAAATCAGCTCGCCGCCATCGTCGAGGTGACGCACGCATTTCTCGATAAAAAACAGGAAAAGATTACTGCGCGCATCGAACAACCGGCTGTCGAACAAGGCCCGCGTCTGCGGGGCGATGTCCTGATAACGCACATAAGGCGGGTTGCCGATAATGGTCTGGAAACGCTCGCGCAAGGGATAAGCGAAAAAATCCATCACCCGCGCCCCCGGCGGCGCCACGCTGGAATCGAGCTCGATGGCGACGCAGCCCGGCAGACGACGGCTGAAAGCGCCCTCCCCTGCTGACGGCTCCAGCACTCGTCCCGCGTTGGTGCGCAGGCTCAACATGGTGTCCACGATGCGCTCAGGGGTAAACACCTGCCCGAGGATTGCGACATCCCGGCTCATCTCAGTCCCCACCCCGGCCCTCAGCCCAACCATTTGCGCGCATTGAGGAACAGCCGCAGCCACGGCGAGGCGTCCGGACTGCGCTCAAGCAAGGACTGCGGCGCCCATGACATCTGCAAGGTGCGGGCGGTGCGCTCGGGGTGAGGCATCATGATCGTAAACCGCCCGTCCGGGGTAGTGAATCCGGTGACGCCGCCCGGCGAGCCGTTCGGATTGGCGGGATAGCGCACAGTTGGCGCACCATAGTTGTCAACATAGCGCAGCGCAACCCGGGTCGCGCTCAGATCGGCGCCTGCGGCGAACACCGCCCTGCCCTCGCCGTGACTGACCACGATCGGCAAGCGGCTGCCCGCCATCCCGGCGAGCAGAATCGACGGGCTGTCGACGACCTCCACCATCACCAGCCGGGCCTCGAACTGTTCGCTCTCGTTACGGTGAAAATCCGGCCACGCCTCGGCCCCTGGAATGATCGGCGCGAGCTGCGCCATCATCTGGCAACCGTTACACGCCCCGAGGGCAAACGTATTCTGGCGCGCAAAGAAGGCGGCAAACTGTTCGCGCAGCCCGGTATGGAAGAGGATGGATTTCGCCCAGCCCTGCCCCGCACCGAGCACGTCGCCATAAGAGAACCCGCCGCAGGCGGCGAGGCCGTGGAAGGTATCGAGCGTATGTCGCCCGTGTTGCAGGTCGGACATATGGACGTCAACTGCCTCAAACCCGGCGCGCTCAAACGCGGCGGCCATCTCGAACTGCGAATTCACCCCCTGCTCGCGCAGAATCGCCACCCTGGGGCGAGCGCCACGGTTGATGAACGGTGCGCCAATTTCCTCTTCCAGATCAAACGACACGCGCACCGACAGCCCCGGATCGTCGGCATCGGCGAGCGCATCGAACTCCTGTTGCACGGCGTCGGGGTCGTCACGGCGGCGGGCGATGTGATAGCCGACCAGCGACCACGCCTGCAACCATTCGCGGCGCGGCGCACCAAGCACCAGTTTGGCATTGCGCCAGAAACGGATTTCGTCCTTGTCGTTGGGCTCGCCAATGAAGTGATAGGCCAGCCCGGCGTCGCGCAGAATCGCCGTTACCGCAGCGCGATCACTGCGGCGGATTTGCACCACCGCGCCCAACTCCTCCGCGAACAGGGCGCCAAACAGATGGTCGTCGTAGCGCCCTTGCAGAATCTCCGGGTTCTTGTCGAGGCCGTCAGCGTCGTTGACCTCGTTGTCGTAACACACGGTGTCAAGCTGCAAGGACAGGCCGCAACGCGAGGCAAAGGCCATCTCGGCCACGGTCGCAAACAGGCCGCCATCGGAGCGATCATGGTAGGCCAGAATCAGGTTTTCACGCCGCAGGCGCTGAACCGTGGCAAAGAAGGCGACGAGCGCCGCCGGGGCGATATCGGGCGCTTTCTCGCCCACCGAGTCGTACACTTGGGCCAGGATCGAACCGCCCAGGCGATGCCGGCCCTCGCCGAGATCAAGCAAGAGCAGCTCAGTCGCCTCACCCGCGGGAAACTGCAACTGCGGGGTGAGCGTGCGGCGGATATCAGCCACCGGCGCAAACGCGGTAATAATGAGCGACAGCGGCGAGATCACCTCGCGCGCGGCCTCGCCTTCCTGCCACGCCGTGCGCATCGAAAGCGAATCCTTGCCGACCGGAATCGACAGCCCCGCCTCGATACAGAATTTCGATACCGCCTCAACGGTGTCGAACAAGCGGGCATCCTCGCCGCGATGACCGGCCGCCGCCATCCAGTTGGCAGAGAGCTTGACCTGACCCAGCGCCTCGATATCTGCCGCCGCCAGATTGGTGATCGCTTCGCCAATTGCCATCCGGCCCGAAGCCGGTGCGTCGACGCAGGCCAGCGGCGTGCGCTCGCCCATCGCAAACGCCTCGCCCCGATAGCCGCTAAAGCTCATCGCCGTCACCGCGACGTCGGCCACCGGCACCTGCCACGGCCCGACCAACTGGTCGCGTGCGGTGAGCCCGCCCACGGTGCGGTCGCCGATGGTGATCAGGAAACGCTTGCTTGCCACCGTCGGGTGACGCAGCACCCGCGCTGCCGCCTCGTGCACATCGAACCCGGCGACATCAAAAGGCGGCAGGTGGACGGCGCGGCGGGAATCATGGCGCGTCATCTTCGGCGGCTTGCCGAGCAACACCTTCATCTCCATATCGACCGGGGTGTTGCTGAAAAAACGGTCGTGCACCACCAACCGCCCTTCGGTGCTGGCAATGCCGAGCACGGCAAACGGACAGCGTTCGCGGGCGCAGATTTGCTGGAAAACTTCCAGCGCCGCAGGCGCTACCGCCAGCACATAACGCTCCTGCGCCTCGTTGCACCAGATCTCGCGCGGACTCATGCCCGGCTCTTCGACGTGCACCTCGCGCAATTCAAGCTGCGCCCCCAGCCCGGCGTGGTCGGCCAGCTCGGGCATCGCGTTGGAGAGCCCGCCCGCGCCGACATCGTGAATCGCGATGATTGGATTCTCCGCCCCGCGCTGCCAGCAGGCATCAATCACCTCCTGACAGCGGCGCTGAATTTCCGGATTGCCGCGCTGCACCGAGGCAAAGTCGAGCTCGGCGGTATTCGCGCCGGTCGCCATGCTGGAAGCCGCCCCGCCACCGAGGCCGATCAGCATCCCCGGCCCGCCCAACTGAATCAGCAGGGTGCCCGCCGGGAACGCGGGTTTCTCCGACTGTTGGGCCTGGATGTTGCCGATGCCGCCCGCGATCATGATCGGCTTGTGATAACCGCGCACCTCGCCCGCAACGTTCTGCTCAAAGGCGCGGAAATAACCGGCGAGATTGGGACGACCAAATTCATTATTGAATGCCGCCCCGCCCAAGGGCCCTTCAATCATGATGTCGAGGGCGGACGCGATGCGTGCGGGGCGCCCGTAGGCTTTCTCCCACGGCTGGACGAAGCCGGGGATATTGAGGTTGGACACCGAAAAACCGCTCAAACCCGCCTTGGGCCGCGAACCGCGCCCGGTTGCGCCTTCATCCCGAATTTCCCCCCCGGCCCCGGTCGCCGCGCCCGGAAACGGCGAAATGGCGGTCGGGTGATTATGGGTTTCGACCTTGGCCAGAATATGGGTGAGTTCGGAATGGTGGCGATAAACGCCATCGGCATCGGGATAAAGGCGCTCGATGGTGTCGCCTTCAATGATTGAAGCATTGTCGGTATAGGCGACCACCGTACCTTCCGGATGCGCCTCGTGGGTGTCGCGGATCATGGAAAAAAGGGTCTTCCCCATTTCCTGCGCATCAATCACCCAGTCGGCATTAAAAATCTTGTGTCGGCAATGCTCGGAATTGGCCTGGGCGAACATCATCAGCTCGACATCGGTCGGATTGCGGTTGATGCGGATGAAGTGATCGACGAGATAATCAATTTCGTCCGCCGACAGCGCCAGCCCCAGCTCCTCATTGGCCGTCACCAATGCCGAACGCCGCCCTTTGACCACATCCACCGTGGTGAGCGGCTGCGGTTTGTAATGATGAAAAAGGGTGTCGATCTCTTCTTCCGAAATCAATACCGATTCGGTCATGCGGTCGTGCAGGATGGCGGGCGCCGCCGGCAGCGTTTTGTCGATATTGCGCCCGTGAAGGAAAAACGCCGTGCCGCGCTCGATGCGGGCGATCTTGTCAAATCCGCACTGATGGGCGATGTCGGTGGCTTTCGATGACCACGGCGAAATCGTCCCCAGCCGCGGCACCACCAGCCGCAACACCCCGGTCGGGGCGTCGTCGCTCGCCGGATAGGCGTCGAGCAGGTCGATGAGGCGGGTCACTTCGTCCGCCGAGAGCTGCTTCCTGAACCCGATGATGTACCAGTACTCGGAGCGCAGATCGTGAAGCTGCGCCTGGGGTAAATCCGCGCTCAGGGACTGGGCGAGCCGATCGAGACGGGAGGCGGAATGGGCAGCGCCGCCGCGAAGGATGAGGGTCTGGGACATGTCGTCGGTCAGGCGGGAGAGGCATCCCGCGCCAAGTCTGGAAACCAGCGATTATACGCAGGGAGCGCAGTCTGCCGTGCATACTGCTCAACATTCCGCAATCCGGTTTGACAGGAAACGTGATGGATGTCATAACGTTTCCCGCGCCGTGCAAAACGATTGACATGACAAACCAAACAGCGGATTGATGGAAACACTGACTTCGTGGCTCGACACCATTGACGATCTGATCCTGGGCGGGCCTGTACTGGTTCCCTTTCTGGTCTTCGCCGGTATCTTTCTGAGCTTCGGGCTGCGCTTCGTGCCTTGGCGGAAATGGCCGCACGCCTTCGTGACGCTGTGGAGAGGGCGTCATCGTCGCGCCAGCGATGAAGGCGAGCTGTCCCCGTTTCGTGCCCTGATGCTCTCACTGTCAGCCACCATAGGGGTCGGCAATATCGTCGGCGTGGCCGGCGCCATCCTGCTTGGCGGCCCCGGCGCGGTGTTCTGGATGTGGGTCATCGCCCTGCTGGGCATGGCGGTCAAGTTCTGCGAAGCCACGCTGGCGGTCAAATACCGTGACGTCACCCCCGATGGCAAGTTCGTCGGCGGGCCGATGTATTACATCAAAAACGGGCTGGGCCCGCAGTGGAAATGGCTGGCAAGCCTGTTTGCAATATTTGGTATCGCCGCATCGTTTGTGGTCGGCAATATGATCCAGACCAACTCGATTTCCATTAACGTCATCCGCCTGTTTGAAATCTACCAGATCAACGTGCCACCGATATTGATGGCAATCGCCCTGCTGTTTATCGCCGCCATCGTTTTATTGGGCGGGCTGCGCCATATTGGTGCTGTCGTGGGCACGCTGGTACCCACCATGGTGATGTTATATGTCATCGGCGGTTTGACCATTCTTGCCCTCCATCTCGATCGCGTGCCCAACGCCTTCCAGTTGATTTTCTCCGGCGCCTTCAACGGTCAGGCGGCGACAGGCGGTTTCATCGGCACAACCGTCGCGGAGGCCATTCGTTTTGGCATCGCCCGCAGCCTGCTCTCCAATGAAGCCGGACTGGGCACTTCACCCATCGCCCACGCCACCGCCATGGTCAAGGAGCCAGTCAAGCAGGGTTTGATCGGCATGCTCGGCCCATTCTTTGACACCATCATCATTTGTTCAATTTCGGCGCTGGTGATTCTGGTCTCCGACGAATGGCTGGTGGCCGATATCTCCCATGCCACCCTGACTGCCCATGCGTTCGATACCGCCATGCCCGGCAATTTGGGCACCTGGCTGGTCACGATCACGCTCGTGCTGTTCGCCTTTTCAACCGTGCTGGGCTGGTGTATCTATGGTGAGCGTTGCGCGATCTACCTGCTGGGCTACCGGGCGGCGCTCCCTTTTCGCATCCTGTTTACCTTTCTCGTGCCGGTTGGTGTGCTACAGGAACTTGCGTTGGTGTGGAAACTCGCCATCGTCCTCTGTGGCCTGATGGCACTCCCCAATCTCATTGCCTTGCTGCTGCTCTCCCCGGTCGTGTTTTCAATGACCAAAGAGTATTTCGGCAAACCGGAAAAGGCGGATGATGTAAGGTCGCAATCCGACATTTAACGGTTATCAAGCACAACGGTTTTTTGTCGGGCAAGCGTCCTCCCGGAGCGTAGGGACGGATTTCAAACCCGCCCCCACCTTCTTGCTACGAATACGACGATGGCGGCGGTAATTGGCCGTTCAGAATCCAGTCGCCCAATTCCAGAATCTTGTAATCCACCGGATCATGCAAAGTCTGGGTACGCAGATTGCGCCAGAAACGGTCATAACCGAGTTTCGCCGTCGTTGCCCGGGCGCCGAGTGGCTCGAAAATCCGCGTCACCACCTCCAGACCGACTTGCGTCGTCGCCACTTTGGCTTTCGCCACGTTAATCGCGAACTCGCCGCGCTCCTGTGCGGTCAGGGCTTCCGCTTTGGCCCAGAACGGGTCGATCAGCGCGTTGACCTTTTCAGTCAAGGCCCGCGCCCCTTCAAGTTTCACCCAAAGCTCGCCGAAATGGCGCAGCACGAAGGGGTCTTTCTGCGCCGTGGGCGCCAGCGATTCAAACCAGGGCGGGCTTTCTTTCTGGCGCAAATGCGCAAGCGCAAGATTAAACGCGCCATCGGCAATGGCAAGGTAGAGATTGGCAAAAACAGTCTGACCGATCAGGGCGCGGGCGCTGGCGAAAGGCGATGAAAACGGGCCGGGATTCACCAGCAGCTCATCGCTGTTGACCACCACCTTGTCGAAGATGACCGTGCCGCTGCTGGTCTGGCGTTGGCCGATGTTGTCCCAGTCGTGCAAAAGGGTGATGCCTTCCCGCCCTGCGGGAATCGCGGCAATCAGGGATTGAGTCGGGTCATCGGCGCGCGCGCCGGAGAGGGTGATGTAGTCGGCATCGGCGGTGCCGGTGGCAAAACTCTTGCGCCCGCTCCATTCGTAGGCGCCGTCGGGGCGCGGGGTGGCGATGACGCCGTGTTCGAGACGGTTGAGCGCGTTCCCCCAGAACCAGCCCTGCTCGACCGTCTGGCGGTGCAGCTTCTGCCATTGCTGTGTGCTGCCGAACAGCCGGAGGGTCGCCAACTGGTAGTAATGGAAGGCGAACAGGTGGGCAATCGAGCTGTCGACCTGGGCAAACTCGCGGATGATCGCCAGCGTATCGGCCCAGCTTCCTCCTGAACCGCCAAATTCCTTGCCAATCGCAAAGGTCAGCAGCCCGCTGCGGCGGATGGCATCCCGCTCGGCCTTGGGGATTCCGCCCTGACGGTCGCGCGCGACGGCAGTGCGGGCAAATTCGCTGGCAAGTTGACGCGCCGCCTCCAGGGCAGCCTCCGGGCTTGACAACAGAGTACTCATGGGATCGCCTCAAAAGTTCATGCGGGTGAGGATTATCCGACACTGTTGCCCTACCCATCGCGGACGGGTTAAGACGAATTAATGCTATTCATCATATTATTTTGTTGATATCCATATCAAACGTGCGCGGTATTTGGGGCCGGGTTAATCGCGGGGATTGAAGGGAGCGACGGCGTCCTCGCCGTCGCTCCCAGGGGACGCTTGCCCGACCTACGAGAAACCGTAGATACTGTTATCCTCGCCTTGCATGGCGCTTGACGGGGATAAACAGTATCTACGCCAACATGTCCGGTATTTTGGGGCCAGTTTAATATCCTTACACCTTGAACTGGGCGATGGTGTTGCGGACTTCCGAGGCGATTTGTGTCAGGCGGGTTGCGCCGGACGCGGTTTCTTCGGCTGCGGCGTTGTTTTCGTCCGTCATCTGGGCGATGCTCTCAACATTTTTGGCGATGTCCTGGCTGGCCTGGCTTTGCTCTTTCAGCGCGCTGGAAATTTCCGTGATCGCGCTGAACACCTGGTTGGCTTCAGTCTGAATCGTCTGGATATGTTCGTGCGCCTGTTCCGCCAACGTCTGACCTTCGCCAACTTGCGAGACCACGCGCTCCATTTCGGCCACCGCTTTTTTGGCGGCCACCTGTATCTTGCCAACCATGGTGCTGATGTCACCCGTTGACTGCGCGGTACGTTCAGCGAGCTTGCGTACTTCGTCGGCCACCACGGCAAAGCCCCGGCCCTGTTCGCCCGCTCGCGCCGCTTCGATGGCGGCGTTTAACGCCAGAAGATTGGTCTGATCGGCGACTTCCTTGATCACCTGCACCACGCCACTGATTTGCTGGGATTCTTCGCCCAGGGCCTGGATGACTGTCGAGGCCTCGGTCACGCTTTCGGAGATCGCCTCCATTTCCGTCGCAGAGCGTTTGATGATGTTGCCGCCTTCGATGGCAGCCTCGCCCGCGCGTTGCGCCATGCTTTGCGCGTCACTCGCGCTGCCGGACACGGTATTGATGGAGACTGTCATCTCTTCGACTGACGCGGCCATCGAAGACGTGGAGCTGCTCTGGCTCGCCGAGCTGGCGGCCACCTGCTGTGCGGCGGTGGAGAGGGGTTCGGTCGCGTTGGTAACTTCGTCGACGTTCGTCCGAATGCTCTGGAAAGAAGATTGCAGCTTGCGCATCATGGCGTTGAAGGCAGTCACCATCTCGCCCACTTCGTCCGCGGTCTGGTAGTCCACACGCAACTGGAGATCGTTTTCGTGCTCGACCTGTTTCACCGTGTCGCGTACTTTTTCAATGGGCTTGACGACAGAACCCAAGGTGGTAATGCCAAGGTAGATGACAGCGAGCACCAGGGCGACGGCGATGGTAATCTGAATCGTGAACGCCTTGCGCGTAGTACGTCCAGCCTCGGCAACCACTTCGGCAGTGACTTTGCTGTTAAAGTTCACCAGTTCATCAATCAATTGGGTGATCTGGTCCGTGTGCTCCACAACGCGCGAAGAACTCTCCAGAATCCGCTTGTTCATTTCATCCAGATTTTCCTTCGTCGGGTTGCGCAAACCATCCATCAACTCGCGCGTCACTTCGACGACGATGACGGGCTTCCACTCCGAATAGAGGTTCTTGATCTTTTGGAAAATCGCATCCGCTTCCGGGCGGCGCGGCAGCTTTTCGTATTGATCGAGAGATTCCTGGATACTCCGGTCGGCAATCTGTTTCTTTTCCAGCGCCTGTTGCACACGCTGGATTCGCTCCGCCAGAGGGAGACCGATGACCGCGAGCGGTTCATAGGCGCGCCTGATCTCGTTATTGGTCTGCGCCCGGACATTCAACAGCGCTTCCGCCTTGGGAAGGTCGACCCCGCTGATGTGCTTGATGGTGTCGGCATCGCCCAGGGAGTTCTCGACGCCAATGCCCGCGACAATAACAACACCAACCCAGGCCAGCGTCGCCAGCAGGTGTACTTTGATTTTGATCTTCATTTCAGGACTCCAAGTGGTTGACGGATGTGTGAACGGCAAGAAACGCCGCGCACTTAAGAAAACGAGGAGAATGCTGCGTTAAAAAGATCACAGAAATAAGCGCGTCAGACTTTGCAAAAAGATTACAAATTTTTTGCAGGTCGCGTGTAACAGAAGCGTCACGGATTTGGCGCGTATCTGTTGCTTTCTGTGCGGTTTGTGCAAGCGTTTGGTACATTCCAGCCTGCCTGTTTGTCAGGAGAAAGGCATAAAAGGTAATGACAGAATAACAAACCTTCGCTTGCAGGGCAATCGCATTAATTTCAAGTATCCGTGACACGTGTCCTTGAGATGAGGCGGGCAATAAAGTATAAGCAGCCGCCCTGCATCTTCGAACGCTCTATTCTTCGTTTCTTTCAATAATAGCAACAATTGTGTCACAATAACAGCAACAATTGTTGTTCGCGCTCCATTCAATCGCCCTTCCCCGTCCCAAATCAGTGCCCTGAAAAAATATCAGCCCCATTTTGGTGCATTTTCACCCCGCACAGAGCCCGCCTCCGCTCCCCAGGCACTTTCCCCGCTCAAGCCTGCCGCAGAGCGTATACTCTTGGCGTTTCTGGCGCGGGAATTGCTCCGGCCTTGCTGTCCAGCTCGAAGAGGAAAACTTCATGTCGATTCACGTGGCCCTGTCCCACATCACCTCTTACCGCTACGACCGCCCGATCAGCCTCGGCCCCCAGGTCGTGCGCCTGCGTCCGGCGCCGCATAGCCGCACGCGCATTTTGTCTTATTCGCTGCGGGTGCTGCCGGAGAAGCATTTCATCAACTGGCAGCAAGACCCGCAGTCGAATTATCTGGCGCGGCTGGTTTTTCCTGACAAAACGACTTCGCTGCGCATCGAGGTGGATCTGGTCGCGGAAATGGCGGTGCTCAATCCGTTTGATTTTTTCCTTGAGCCGTATGCCGAAAAAGCGCCGTTCAGGTATGAAGCCTGGCAGGCCCATGAGCTGGCGCCCTATCAGTTGAAGCTGCCAGCCATGCGCCGCTTTGCCAAATATCTGGACGGCATTGACCGCAAGCCCCGGCGCACGGTGGATTTTCTGGTTGAGATCAATCGCGGGGTCTATGAGCACATCAATTACCTGATTCGCCTCGAACCCGGCGTCCAGAGCCCGGAAGAGACGCTGAAAAAGCGTTCCGGTTCGTGCCGCGATTCGGCCTGGTTGCTGGTGCAGATCATGCGTCATCTGGGGTTGGCGGCGCGCTTCGTGTCCGGCTATCTGATCCAGTTGACCGCCGATGTGAAATCGCTCGACGGCCCTTCCGGCCCGGCGGCGGACTTTACCGACCTGCACGCCTGGTGCGAGGTTTATCTGCCGGGCGCGGGCTGGGTGGGGCTGGACCCGACCTCGGGCCTGCTCGCGGGCGAAGGCCATATTCCGCTCGCCTGCTCGCCCGACCCGACTTCGGCGGCGCCGATTACGGGGGCGCTGGAAGCATGCAAGACCGAGTTTGAACACCAGATGAAGGTGACGCGGGTGTGGGAAACGCCTCGGGTCACCAAGCCTTATACCGAGGCGCAATGGGGTGAGATCGAACGCCTGGGACGCGCCGTGGATGTTGAGCTTTTCGCCAACGATGTCCGCCTCACCCAGGGCGGGGAGCCGACCTTTGTTTCGGTCGATGACCCCGACGGTGAAGAGTGGAACACGGCCGCGATGGGGCCGGACAAGAGACGACTGGCGACGGCGCTTTACCAGCGCCTGCGCACCAAATATGGCGCACAAGGGCTGGTGCATTTCGGGCAGGGCAAGTGGTATCCGGGCGAGCAGTTGCCGCGCTGGTCGCTGAACTGCTTCTGGCGGCGCGATGGTGAGCCGATGTGGCATCGCGCCGATCTGCTGGCCGACGAGTCGCACCCGTCGGGCGCGGATGAGGCGGCGGCGGCGCGTTTTCTGCGCGGCGTGGCGGAGACGCTCGGGCTGGAGCCGTCGTTCGTCTTTCCCGGCTATGAGGATGCGTTCTATTACATGTGGCGCGAGCGGCGGCTGCCGGTCAATGTCACGCCGTTCGACGCGCGGCTGGACGATGCGCTGGAACGTGATCGCCTGCGCCGTGTGTTCGAGCGCGGGCTGACCCAAATCACCGGGCATGTGCTGCCGATTGCGCGCGACCCGAAAAGCGGAGCCTGGCACAGCGGGGAATGGTTCCTGCGCGGTGGCTATTGCTACCTGATTCCGGGCGATTCGGCGATGGGCTACCGCCTGCCGCTCGACTCGCAGCCGTGGGTGGGCGAGAGCGACTATCCGTGGATACACCAGCCCGACCCCTTCGAGCCTGAACGCCCCCTGCCCGCCGCCGCCATCCTGCGGCGTCAGCTTGCGCCACGCACCGCCACGACCACGGCAGCAAAGGCCGCAGCGCCAGCGAGCGCACCGCAGCCATTCGAGTCGGCTTCCGGGGTGGTGCGCACCGCGATGTGTGCGGAAGCGCGCAACGGCACGCTCTACCTGTTCATGCCGCCGCTGTCCTCACTGGAAGATTATCTCGAGATCGTCGCCGCGGTTGAGGCCACTGCGGAACGGCTGCACCAGCCGGTGCTGCTCGAAGGTTATGAGCCGCCGCAGGACAAGCGCCTGCAACATTTCCGCATCACGCCTGACCCCGGCGTGATCGAGGTCAACATTCACCCGGCGCGCAACTGGGACGAGCTGGTCGACCAGACCACCCATTTGTATGAAGCGGCGCATTTTTCCCGCCTCACCAGCGAGAAGTTCATGGTCGACGGTCGCCACACCGGCACCGGCGGTGGCAATCACTTTGTGCTCGGCGGGGCCACGCCTGCCGATTCGCCCTTCCTGCGCCGCCCCGACCTGTTGCGCAGCCTGATCAGCTACTGGCACAACCACCCCAGCCTGTCGTATCTGTTCTCGGGCCTCTTCATCGGCCCGACCTCGCAGGCGCCGCGCATCGACGAAGCGAGAAACGACGCGGTGGCCGAACTGGAGCTGGCGTTCAGGGAAATGAGCCGCCTCACCACGGCAGGCACTCAGAACTGCTCGCCGTGGCTGGTCGACCGCCTGCTGCGCAATCTGTTGATCGACGTCAGCGGCAACACCCACCGCGCCGAATTCTGCATCGACAAGCTCTATTCCCCCGACGGCCCTGCCGGACGGCTGGGGCTGCTGGAGATGCGCGCCTTCGAGATGCCGCCGCATGCACGCATGAGCCTGACCCAGCAATTGCTGTTGCGCGCGCTGCTCGCCCGCTTCTGGAAAACGCCCTACGCCCCGCCGCGGCTGGTGCGCTGGGGCACCGAACTGCACGACCGCTTCCTGCTGCCGCATTTCGTGTGGCAGGATTTTGCCGACGTGATCGAGGATTTGCAGGGCGCCGGTTATGCGCTCGAATCGCAATGGTTTGCGCCCCACTTTGAATTCCGCTTCCCCCAATACGGCGATTACGTGGTCAAGGGCATGGCGCTGGAGCTGCGCGCCGCGCTCGAACCCTGGCACGTGATGGGCGAAGAAGGCAGCGCGGGCGCCACGGTGCGCCATGTCGATTCTTCGCTCGAACGGGTGCAGGTCAAGGTGAGGGGCATGGCCCCCGACCGCTACGTGGTGACGTGCAACGGCGTGCCCCTGCCCTTGCAGCCGACCGGCACCGTAGGCGAATTCGTTGCCGGGGTGCGTTACCGCGCCTGGCAGCCGCCCTCGGCCCTGCATCCGACCATCGGCATCGACAGCCCGCTCACCTTCGACATCATCGACACCTGGAACCAGAAGAGCCTGGGCGGCTGCCAATATCACGTTACCCATCCGGGCGGGCGCAGCTTCGATACCTTCCCGGTCAACGCCTTCGAGGCCGAAAGCCGCCGCATCGCCCGTTTTTTCCGCATCGACCACACGCCGGGGCAGATCGCACTTCGTGACGTGCGCCCACCAGCGGAATTCCCGTTCACGCTAGACTTGCGCCACGCTTAAAACGACAACGACGTCGCGCCATGCCCGCCGACATTCTGCCCAACTACCCCTTCAACCCCGCCCGTTACGATGAGATGCTCGCCGCGCGCGGCAAACCGCGTCCGCACTGGCAGGCTTTTGTCGACCGTCTGGAGCGCTTTCCCGCCACCGAACTCATCCACCGCGCCGAGTTCGTCCAGGAGGCGATCGAAGCCGACGGGGTGAGCTACAACGTCTATAACGACCCCCAGGGCATCCACCGCCCGTGGGAACTCGACATGCTGCCGCTCATCATCGCCGAGCGTGAGTGGCAGACCCTGTCCGCCGCGATCGCCCAACGCGCGCGCCTGCTCAACGCCATCCTCGCCGATCTCTACGGCCCCCGTACCCTGCTCGCCGAGGGGCTGCTGCCGCCGGCGCTGGTGTTCGGGCAACATGGCTTTCGCTGGCCGGCGCAGGGTCTGCAACCGCCGGGCAAGGTGTGGCTGTTCCAGTACGCCGCCGACCTCGCCCGCGCTCCGGACGGGCGCTGGTGGGTGATCGCCGACCGCACCCAGGCGCCTTCGGGTGCAGGCTATGCGCTGCAAAACCGCATCATCGTCTCGCAAGCCTTCCCGGTCGCGTTCCGCGACATGCACATCAACACCCTGGCGAGCTATTTCCGCTTGATGCAGGAGAGCATGGCGCGGCTGGCCCCCGTTGATGAGGGCGAAACGCCGCTCACCGTGCTGCTGACCCCCGGCCCCTACAACGAAACCTATTTCGAGCACGCCTTCCTCGCCCGCTATCTGGGCTTCCCGCTGGTCGAAGGGCAGGATCTCACCGTGCGCGACAACACGGTGTTCCTCAAGACCCTGCGCGGCTTGCGTCGGGTGCACGCCATCATGCGCCGCCTCGACGATGACTTCAGTGATCCGCTCGAACTGCGCGCCGATTCCACCCTCGGCATTCCCGGTCTGCTCGGGGCCATTCGCGCCGGGCGGGTCTTGCTGGGTAACGCCATCGGCAGCGGCGTGCTCGAATCCGGGGCACTGTTCGGCTTTCTCCCCGCCATTTGCGAACACCTGCTGGGCGAAAAAATGGCGATGCCCTCGGTCGCAAGCTGGTGGTGTGGCGAGCCGCCCGCGCTCGAATACGTGCTCGACCATCTCGACGACCTGGTGATCAAGCCCGCTTTCCCCAGCATGCGCATGGCGGCGGTATTCGGTCATCAGTTGCACGGCGAGCGCCGCGACAAACTCATCCAGTCCATCCTCGCCCAGCCCCATGCCTACGTCGCCCAGGAGTGGGTGCGGCTGGCCCAGGCTCCGGTGTGGTCGCATCACCACTCCCCGCACCGTTCGCACTACCGCTTTTTGCCCCGCTCGGTCGGCATCCGGGTGTTTTCCTGCGCCACCGGCGATGACGCTTACACCGTGATGCCCGGCGCGCTGGGGCGGGTTGCGCCGCGCAGCGGCATGGAAGTGATCTCGATGCAGCGCGGCGGGCTGTCGAAAGACACCTGGATCAGCGCCGAACATCCGATCGTGCGCACCTCCCTGATCAAGCACCGTCTGGGGGTGGTCGATCTCGTCTCCCGCGGCGCCGACATCTCTTCGCGCGTGGGCGAAAACCTGTTCTGGATGGGGCGTTATGCCGACCGGGTCGAATGCGGTGCGCGCCTGCTGCGGGCGGCTTTCTCCCGCATCGCCACCAGTGACGACGACACCGGGCAAAGTCTGGTCGGCCTGGTGACGGCGGGACGGCGCATCGGCTTGCTGGCGCAGCCGGATGCGAAGGGCAAAGACAAGTTCGAGTCCATTGACCAGACCCTGCTCGCCGCCCTCATCGACCACACCCGGCCCGGCTCGGTGGCGTTCAATCTGCGTTGTCTGGCTTTTTCCGCCAGCCAGGTGCGCGAGCGCATGTCCTCCGACAACTGGCACGCGCTCAACAGCATCGAGCAACTGCTCTCGATTCCGATCACCAGTGTCGACCACGCGCAGGCCGCCATCGACCGCGTGATGCAGTCGTGCATTTCGCTCGCCGGTTTTGCCCACGATGACATGACCCGCGACGAAGGCTGGCATTTCCTCATTCTGGGGCGGCGTATCGAGCGCCTCGAAGGGCTCTCCAACCTGATTTCGGTGCCCATGTGGGCCGACGCCGAGGCCCGCGATCAAATGCTCGAATGGCTGCTCGAAACCGCCAACTCCATCGTCACCTACCGCGCCCGCTACCGCCGCGCCCCGGAGCTGTTGCCGGTGCTGCACCTGACCGTGTTCGACCGCACCAACCCCCACGCGGTGCGCTTCCAGATCGATGTGCTGCGCGATTATCTGGCCCGCACGGCGCGGGTGCTGGGCCACGCCTATCCGTCCCTGATGATCGACCCCCTCGCCCGCCGCCTGGAAAATTTCGATCTGTCCCGCTTCGAATACGACAACCCGGAGGTCGCGCTCGGCCTCTTGCGCACCCTGCTCGCCGAAGCGGTCAGTTGCGCACAAAACCTCTCCGACGAACTCCATCACCACTATTTCACCCACACCTCGCACAACGCGATGCAGCGGAGAGTGGCGTGAGCGCAGAGCCATGACCACGACGGCGCGTTACCTGATTCGCCACGACACGCGCTACCGCTACGATCAGGCGGTAGGCGAATCGCGCCAGCTCGTGCGCCTGCACCCGCGTGAATTACCCCATCAGCATTGCCTCGAATACCGCCTCGATGTCGCACCCCTCCCCCAGCGCAGCGAAGCCTTTGTCGATGGCTTCGGCAACGCCTTGAGTTCCCTTCATTTCGAGCGCGAGCATGACGAGCTTTTCGTCCGCGCCGAGAGTCTGGTCGAACTGAGCGCACCGCACACTCCCGCGCTCGACACCAGCCCGGCGTGGGAGACGGTGCGCGACACCCTCGCCTATCGCGCCGGGCGCAAGCTCGACCCCGCCATGCTGGAAGCGTGCGGCTTCCTCTTTGAATCGGCCCACGTGCGGGTCAAGCGCGATTTCGCCCTCTACGCCGCCGCCGATTTCGCCGACGACACCCCGCTCCTCGTCGCCACCGACCGCCTGATGCGCCGCATCCACCGCGAATTCACCTACGACTCCGAAGCCACCGACGTGTCGACCCCGGTCACCGAGGTGTTCGACAAACGGCGCGGCGTGTGTCAGGACTTCGCCCACCTGATGCTCTCCTGTCTGCGCTCGCTGGGGCTGGCGGCGCGCTACGTATCCGGCTACATCCTCACCCACCCGCAGGCGGGCAAAGCGCGCCTGGTCGGCGCCGACGCCACCCATGCCTGGGTCGCGGTGTTCTGCCCCGACGCAGGCTGGGTGGATTTTGACCCCACCAACGCGCAGATCCCCACCATCGAGCACGTCACGCTGGGCTGGGGGCGCGATTTCAACGACGTCTCCCCCCTGCGCGGCGTGATTCTGGGCGCGGGCGGCCATGAACTGGAAATCGCCGTCACCATGGCGCCCGAAGCCGAGTGCGCCGTGCTCTATCCTGACCAGATAAAGCCGATCAAGCGCGATTTACAGCATGCGCCGCCTTGCGTATAGTCCGCCCTGATGTCCAATCCCACGCTGCCCCCTCGCGCTGCCTTGCCGCTCCGCCCGCTTGCACTTGTGCTGGGGCTGGTCTTCGCATCCATCCCCCTCGCCCAGGCGGAAGAAGAAGACGCCACGGCAAATGCCCCGTTACCCGCAGCCAGCGTGACAGAAGCCGCCGACCGCGATTCCGCTGATTCAACTGATTCCACCAATTCCGCCGCTTTCGCCTCCGTTGTATTCGAATCAAACATCCCTGACCTCGTCCCCCTCCCGCAAGACGCCATCATCCCCTTTACCGCAGAGAGGGTAGCTGATCAGGGACTGTTGCCCCACGCTGACGCGCAAGACCCCATCTCCACGCTGTTTACCCGCCTCTTCTCCTTCTCCCCCGCCAAAGAAACCACGCCCTCCGAATTTTCCCTCGGCAGTGGCCTGCGTATCGGCTCACACACGGCTCATCTGAACGCGGGGCTGGATGGGGGAATTGATGATGAGCGCCGCAGATTTGGCAACGGATTTGCCAGCGAATATACCAATGATGATGACGCCGAAAACGATGACGATGATGATGAAGATGGCGATGACGAAGATGACGCCGCCGCCCCAATCACCTATAGCGCAACGCAAAAACTGCTCGACGAAGGCTTGAGTTATCTTGGCATCCGCTACCGCCTGGGTGGCCGCTCGCGCGAAACCGGCTTCGATTGCAGCGGCCTGGTGCTGTCGGCGTTTCGCAACGCGCTCGGGCTTGACCTGCCGCATAGCTCGCGCGCCCTGGCTTCCCGCGGCACCAAGGTCAGCATCAAGGATTTGCGCCCCGGCGATCTGGTGTTTTTCAACGTCACCCGCCGCGTCATTTCGCACGTAGGCATCTACGTCGGCGACGGCAAATTTCTCCATTCCCCCTCGACCGGCCGCACCGTGCGCATCGACGCCCTGTCATCGCGCTATTGGGCCAAACGCTACGCCACCGCCCGCCGCATGCTCGAAGAAAACCCGTTTGATCTGCCCAGCTTCGCGCCTTTCGTCGGCCCGCCGGAGCCGGGCGCAATTCGCTAAAGTCGACGCCTTTTAACCATGCAAGCGAATTTTGAAAAAGAAGAACGTGAACAGGATGCCCTGAGCGTGGGTGCGGAGTTCTTCGGCAAATTCGCCTCCGGCGAAGGTGATCTCTCGTCCACCTACAAGGCCCGGCTCAAACAAAAATTACGGGAAAAAAAGTGCGATCAAGCCACTTCCCGGAACCGTCCTGATTGACGCTGGCCCCCTCATCGCCCTGTTCGACCGCAGCGATCACTACCACCAGCCCATGCTGGATTTTCTGACCACGCAGCGTTTGCGCTTCGTCAGTACGCTGGCGGTCGTCACGGAGGTTGCCCACATGCTGGATTTTTCGGTCAATGCCCAACTGGATTTTTTCCGTTGGGTAGCGATCAATGGTGTACAGCTTTTCGACATCCAGCAAACCCACATCGCCCGTGTCATCGAACTGACCGAAAGGTACGCCGACCTGCCCATGGACTTTGCGGACGCTACGCTGGTGATCGCTGCCGAATCAACCGGCATCCGGGACATCATCAGCATCGACAGCGATTTTGACGTCTATCGCCTGCCCGGTCGGGTGGCAATACACAACATCTTTTCGGGCTCGGCTCCGGCACAGAGGTAATAGTTTGACGTGCACGCGGCACTTGCATCACATCCGCTTCGAGCCTTTCGTCGGCCCGCCGGAGCCGGGCGCAATTCGCTAACCGCGTCAGTGCTTTGGGCTACGCGGGGAGGTCTGCCCGAGCTTGAGCGCGCATTCTGCGCATTTTTCCTGCGCCGCACGGCGGTCGAGCACCAGTTGAAGATCGCACACTGAGCGTCGGCAGCACACAAAGCTCACCCCGGCACGATTGGCGGCGTCACGGAAACCCTGCATCACGTTGTGGCCGAGGAAATCCGTGAATAGAATCACGATTCCCACCCCTGCCGGGAGCGTGGTGGTGCTGCGGCGTTGGTGGGAGCGGTCGCGGCCACTGACGTGGGCGGCGATGCGAATGCCAAACTGACGCAGCACATCGGGAATATTACCCAGACGATCTGCGCCAACCAGCAGCGCGTTAGTGGGAGTGTCTGATAAGCTTGCGTTCATAATTCCATCAATGGATAGCACTTCTAACGATAGTGCATATAACCTGAAATTTTCACAAACAATGATTTTTCACAAATTTAGTAGTAAGGAACGAATTTCCATTTGAGCCGCCTCTTCTTTCCTGCGCCCGATGATTCCATGCCTGTTTGATCCCGCCGATTTCCCCCCCACCCGGAGCGCGCTCGTCGAGCCCAACGGCCTGCTCGCAGCCGGTGGCGCGTTGACGCCGGAATGGCTGCTCAGTGCGTATCGGCGCGGTATTTTCCCGTGGTATGGCGCGGGCGAACCGATTTTGTGGTGGAGTCCGCACCCTCGGCTCATTCTGGTGCCCGGCGAAATCAAAATTCGCCGCTCCCTGCTCAAAGTCCTGCGTCGCCAGCAGTTTGAAGTCCGCGTCGACACCGACTTCGCCGCCGTCATCAGCGCCTGCGCCGCCCCCCGCGAGCCGGGCGGCAGCACCTGGATCACCCCTGAGATGCAGGCCGCCTATTGCCGGATGTTTGAACTCGGCTACGCCCATAGCGTCGAGTGCTGGCGCGACGGACGCCTCGTTGGTGGCCTGTATGGTATCGCCCTGGGCCGGGCTTTTTTCGGCGAATCCATGTTCAGCCGTGAGCGTGACGCCTCCAAAGTCGCGCTCGCACATCTGGCCCGCCTCCTCGCCGCCCGCAATGTCGCGGTGATCGACTGCCAGATGACCACCCCGCACCTGCTGTCGATGGGCGCGCGCGAAATTCCCCGCGCCGAATTCTGTGCCGGCCTCGACACGTGGACACAATCCGCCACGCCGCAGCACTGGCCGCATGATCTGGCCCTGAGCGTAGACTGGCACGCCCCTGTCGCTGCAAACGACCATGCACCAGAATGATCTCCACCCGCTGCGGTTTTTTGTGACCGAAGCCTATCCCTGCTCCTATCTGGCGGGGCACATGGCGCGCTCGCAGGTTCAGGAGCCGATGAACGACCCCGCCACCACCGCCACGCAGCGCTACAGCGCCATGGTGCGCCGGGGTTTTCGCCGCAGCGGCCCGCTGACCTACCGCCCCTGTTGCGACCTCTGCCACGCCTGCATCCCGGTGCGCCTCCCCGTCGATCTCTTTATTCCCGACCGCAGCCAGCGCCGCGCCGAACGCCGCCATGCCGGGCTGGTCGCCACCGTCCATCCCCCTGCGTTTTCCCCCGAGCACTTTGAACTCTACCAACGCTATCAGCGCGCCCGTCACCGTGACGGCACGATGGAGCACGACAACCCCGAGCAATACCGCCAATTCCTCCTCGCCAGCCCCATCCCTGAAACCCGGCTCGTCGAGTTTCGTGAGCAAGGCCACTTGCGCATGGTCAGCGTCATCGACCCTCTGGCTGACGGCATCTCCAGCGTCTACACCTTCTTCGACCCCGACCTGCCCGGCGCATCGCTTGGCACCTACGGCGTGCTCTGGCAAATCGAAGCCTGCCGCCAATTGCAACTGCCCTATCTCTACCTCGGCTACTGGATCAGCGCGAGCCGCAAAATGTCCTACAAAGCCCGGTTTCAACCGCTTGAGGCGTATAGCGGTGGCGGACAGTGGAAAAGTTTGGCGCTGAACGAAACGGGACAGATTCAAAACTCGTGACAATCGGACTGGGAACGTTTGCCCACGTCGTCGTGCCGAACCCGCTTCGTCATGATAACGAAGTGCTGGCATACTACATATCGTACAACACTGCATTAGAAACGTAATTTCAAGCACATAAAATGCAAAAGACGAGCCGCAGCCCGTCTTTTGCATGGCGTCGAACAAAAGCGGTTTTAACTCAGGCCGCTTTTTTGCCCTTCAGGCGACGGCGCGTTGCGCCCAGCCCGATGAGGCCCAGGCCGAGCAGGCCCAGAATGGAAGGTTCGGGTACCGCAGAACTGCCACCGCCATTGCTGCCACTAGCGCCGTAGCTGAGGTTACTGATTTCCGCTGCGGTCAATGCGGTGTTGAAGAGGCCGATCCGTGCAACACTTCCGGTGGCATACTCTGAACCGTTGTCAAGAAAGAAATGAATCAGGTGCTCAGGATTGTAATAATCGTAGGCGCTGAAGTCAAAGATATTGGTCGTCGTGACAAACTGCAAAATACCATCCAGATACCCTGATACCGACCCATTGCCTTGATTGGTGAGTGTTACTTGATGGTAATCCCCATAGGTGAAAGGCGTTGAACCATAAGCTACCGGGTACGCACTTAATTGGCTACCGTTAAAAACATATAGCGCGGCATCACTTACCCGATTGGAGACGCCGAGAATACTTTCCCAACCATATTGATGGGAGTCGAACTGAAAGACGATGTCTACGGAATAAGCATTGCCCGTGATCAACCCATTGGTGGAAACGGCAAGACCACCCTGCTCTGGTGCCCCTTGACCACCAGCGAAACGATAAACCTGCTGCGTAACACCGTTGACTGTGTCGGTGACAAAACCATTCTGTCCAAGCGGGTTGATGGCGGTCAGTGCAGGGGCGCCTGACTGATCTGCGGCAAGGGTATTGTTGAAACCCCACGATGCAACGAGCGCGCCCTGCGCCGAAGTCGCTGCCATCATGGCGGTGGCGCTGAAAAACAGCGCACCAACGAAATTCAGTCTGGATAACCGGGGCATAAAAACCTCCAAAAATTGATCAGAGCATACACACATGCCTGCGGGATTGTAGCAGCATATTTGTCAGCGGCAAGCCACCATCCCCGTATTTTCTGTAGACTACGCGCTTCGCTTCCTTTTCCCGCCGCATCCGCTGGCGTCATTCCATGTCATTGTTTTCCATGCCTGAAGGCGCCCTCGCTGGCGATTTCGCCCGTTACCGGGCCACCCGTCTCCTGCTGGGGGCCATCGTTGCCACCGCGCTCTCGATCTGGCTTTTCAGCGACCTGGGGCATTTGTGGGGCATATTCGTCCATCCGTATGAAACCCGGCCCCAGCAACTGATCATTGCCTCCTTCCTCTTCGGCACGGTGGTGGCGGTGGTGCCGGTTGCCGCGACCGTGTGCTGGCTGCTCACGCTCTGGTTTGGGGTGGAGAGCGTCTACCGGCCCCGTCGCAGCCCGAGCCCGCGCACCGATCGGGTGATCGTCGGCCTCGGCGTTCTGGCCTGGTTTGCCCCTGCGCTGGGGTTTCTTGCGACCGCCATCGGGGCGCTGGTCACGGGGCGCGTGCATTTCGTCCGTCCGGCACGCGATTACCTTCTGGCCGAAGACCCCATTGCCTATGGCGAAGGTCTTGGCTTTCTGTTCATCATGAGCGTGATCTTCGCCTGGGCGGCGTGGCGCTACTGGCAAGGCAAGCTGTTCCCCTCCCGCGCCCGCGGCTGATCGGCTCGCCTGCACATGCCCGCATCCGCCCCTGCCCATGTCCTGTTCGATCTCGACGGCACCCTGATCGACTCCGCCCCCGCCATCCTCGCCAGCTATCGCGCCGCCTTCGCCGATTGTGGCATCGAGCCGACTTGCGCCATCGACCAGCGCCTCATCGGCCCGCCGCTCAATGAAACCTTGCGCCTGCTCATGGGGCGCGACGACGAAGCGCTGTTCGAGCGCCTCGCGCAAGCGTTCAAACAACGCTATGACACCACCGGCTATCGCCAGACCGTGGCCTATGCCGGGGTCGATGCCTTGCTCGCGCAGCTGCGGGCCGACGGGCGCAAGCTCCATATCGCCACCAACAAACGCCTCCACCCGACCCGCCTCATTCTTGAGCAGCTCGGCTGGGACGATCATTTCGCGTCCGTGTACGCCCTGGACATGGTCACGCCGCGCCTGGCCGACAAGGCGACGATGCTCGGGCGTCAACTCGTCGAGCAGGGCGTAGCGTGCGGCGCGGCGATCTACATTGGCGATCGCGCGGAAGACGGCGTGGCCGCCACCGCCAACGGGCTGGCGTTCATCGCCGCGACCTGGGGCTACGACAGCGGCGCGGTGACGCTGAATCCGGCGTGGATCGCGGCGGATACGCCATCCACCTTGCTCCGGCTGCTGGGCGCATCGTGCCCCGACTAACGCTGGTTATGCCCGGCCTGCTGTGGCCACGAGGCGGGGCTTACCATCCTGCCGCCGATCTCGCCCTGCCCGCGCTCGCCCGCCTGCTCGGTCAGGGCACGCGCCGTTTTCTGCCTTTCCAGCCGCTCAACGCCCAACTGGCGCGCTTGTTCGGGCTCGAGGCCGACCCGCTGCCGCTGGCGGCCTTGCGCCATCGAGGCGAAGCCGCCGCTGACCAGCAGGATGAAGCAGATGCGCACTGGCTCTGTGTCGACCCGGTGCATCTGTCTTTCGCCAGCCGCCAACTGCTGCTCAGTGAATTTGACCCCGGTGAAATCACCCTGGCCGAAGCCCACGCCCTGATCGCCGCGCTCAACACCGACTTTGCCGAGCTGGGCCAGTTCTCCGCCGCGTCCACAACGCGCTGGTATCTGCGCCTGCGCCACCCGGACACGGCGCGCTTTTTTGCCCTGCATGATGTGGTGGGCCGCCCCGTCGAGCAGTTCCTGCCCGAAGGCGACGCGGGCCACCACTGGCGTCACCTGATGAACGAAATCCAGATCGCGCTCCATGCCCATCCGCTCAATCTGGAGCGCGAAGCGACGGGCCGCCGCACAATCAACAGCGTGTGGCCGTGGGGCGCGGGCACGCTCGCCGCCCCGCTGCACGCGCCCCTGCCCACCGTGATGAGCAGCGACCCGCTGGTGCGGGGGTTCGCGCTTGCAGCCAGGGCGCAGCTCGCGCCCCCCGCTGTCGCCTCGGCCCTCGACAGCGACACCCTGGTCGTGCTGACCCCGCTTCTCCCTGCCGCCCGCCAGTTCGATGCCGACACCTGGCGCAGCACGCTCGCAACGCTCGAAACCGAATGGTTCGCGCCCCTCCTCGCCGCCCTCACCCGCCGCCGCCTCTCCCGCCTGCAACTCCTTGCCCCCGGCGATCACGGCACGCTGGCCGTCGATCTCGCCCCGCGCCCACGCTGGTGTTTGTGGCGCTCGCCCTCGCCGCTGGCGCTGCATCGTCTGTCCGCTCCGCCGCCCCCTGCCCCATGACCACCTTAAGCACCCGCAAGATCCCCGCCCGCGCCTTCGCCCTGCTCACCGCAGCCGACGTCCATCCCCTGCTCGCCCGCCTTTACGCCGCACGTGGCGTCAGCAGCCGGGCGGAGCTCGATCTGTCACTCAAGGCGCTGCTGCCGCCCGCCACGCTCACCGGCGCGAGCGAAGCCGCAATCCTGCTCGCCGACGCCATCGAGGCCGGAGCACGCATGGTGATCGTGGCCGATTACGATTGCGATGGCGCCACCGCCTGCGCCGTCGGCGTGCGGGCGCTGCGTGCGTTTGGCGCCGACGTGCGCTATGTCGTACCCGACCGGGTCAAATTCGGCTACGGCCTCACCCCGCCGGTGGTCGAGCTTGCCGCCGCGCACGAGGCCGAAGTGTTGATCACCGTCGACAACGGCATCGCCAGCATCGAAGGCATCGCCCACGCCAATGCACTCGGCATGACAACCGTCGTCACCGACCACCACCTGCCGGGCGCCACCCTCCCCGCCGCCGACGTGATCGTCAATCCCAACCAGCCCGGTTGCGGCTTTCCCAGCAAGGCGCTCGCCGGGGTCGGGGTGATGTTCTACGTCATGCTCGCCCTGCGTGCCGAACTGCGCCGCCGCAGCGCCTTCGCCGCAGGCAAGGAGCCCAATCTTGCCTCCCTGCTCGATCTCGTCGCCCTCGGCACCGTCACCGATGTGGTGCCGCTCGACCACAACAACCGCATCCTCGTCAGTCAGGGCCTGAAGCGGATGCGCGACGGCCACCTGCAAGCCGGCGTGCGCGCCCTGTTCGCCGTGGCCGGGCGCGAGTCGGCGCGCGCCTCCATCTTCGATCTCGGCTTCGCCACCGGCCCGCGCCTCAACGCCGCCGGACGGCTGGCCGACATGAGTCTGGGCATCGAATGCCTGATCACCGACGACCCTGGCCGGGCGCTCAATCTCGCCCAGGAACTCGAACGCCTCAACCGCGAGCGCCGCGCCATCGAGACCGACATGCAGGAGAGCGCCCTCTTCCACCTCGACGACACCCTCCAGGGTGATGCCGCCGCGCAAGCCGCGATCACCCTGTTCGACCCCGATTGGCATCAGGGCGTCGTCGGTCTGGTCGCCAGCCGGATCAAGGAAAAATTCCACCGCCCGACCATCGCCTTTGCCCGTGGCCAGGACGGCGAGCTGAAAGGCTCCGGGCGCTCGATCCCGGGCCTGCACCTGCGCGACGCGCTCGACCTCCTCACCCGTGGCCATCCTGATCTGATCGTGCGCTTCGGCGGCCACGCCATGGCCGCAGGGCTGAGCTTGCGCGAAGAAAACCTCGACCGCTTCCGCGCCGCGTTCGAAGACACCGTTGCCCGCCTCCTCGCCCCCGCCGACCGCGCACGCCGCATCGACACCGACGGTTCGCTGGAAACAGGCTACGTCAGTCTGGAAATCGCCCACCTGCTCGACCGCGAAGTCTGGGGCCAGAACTTTCCCCCGCCCCTGTTTGAAGACGTGTTCCAGGTCGAGCGCCAGCGCATCCTCAAAGATCGCCACCTCAAACTCGAACTCTCCCGTGGCGGCGCACGTTTCGAGGCGATTCGCTTCAACCACGCCGAAAGCGCACCGGACACCATCCGTGCGGCCTATCGTCTGGGGATCAACGAATATAAAGGGGTGAGCAGCGTGCAGTTGATGGTGGAGCATTTCGAGCCGGGGTGAGCTACTCCGCCGGGCGCTGCGGTGTGTCCTGGTGCTGTTTTGTCGCCTGCTCACCCAAGCCGAAGTCGCGCGCCAGCGGCAGCGTGGGTTGGGGCACGCCGGGGTGATAGCCCTGCACATAGTCGACGCCCATCAGGCGCAAGGTGCGCAGGGTTTCCAGTGACTCGACGCTTTTGCCCACGGTGTGGACGCCCAAATCCTGGCACAAGCGGACAAAGTTCTGCACCAGCGCCCAATTCACTTCTGATTCGCCAATACTGCCGATCAGACTGCCGTCGATCTTGACGTATTCGACCTTCATCTTGCGCAAATAGTTGATCGACGCACCGGAGCCGCCCCCGAAATCGTCAATTGCGAACGCAAAACCCTCGGCGTGCAACTGGTCGATAAAGCTGCAGGTCGTCTTGAAGTCGACCATCACATCGCGCGCCATGATTTCAAAGACGAGCCGCCCGGGCGCAATCTCAAACTGGCGGCACAGCGCACCGACATGCGTCAGGAAATCCGGATTCTGCACCTCCTGCGGCGCGAGGTTGATGAACAAACACTGGGATTCACCGGCCTTGCCCAGCATGCTCAATGCGCGCTCGACGATCACATCATCCAGCTCATGTCCCAGGCCATGCCGTTCGACGGTCTCGATGAAACGCACTGCGGCAATGACGTCGTTGTCGCGGGTCACCATACGCGCCATCGCCTCGGAGGCAAAGAGCGCCCCGGAGCGACAATCAATGATCGGCTGAAAATAAGGAATGACGCGCTTTTCTTCCAGGGCGAGGCGCATGTCCTCGAGGTGATCGTGCCTGCGTTGCACCTCGTGCAGCGATTCGCTGACCAGCGCCGTGGAGCAGGTGGCGTCCTTGCCCATCTTTTTGGCGCGGTACATCGCCACGTCGACCGCAGCGAGCAGCTCGGTCGCCGAGCGGGCGTCTTCCGGATAACACACCACCCCGATCGAGGAGGTGACACGGAAGGTGTGCCCGCCGGGTTCCTGGAAAGTGCGCGCACGCAACGCATTCCCCAGTTTTTTCGCTACCCGCATCGCCCCGTCACGATTGGTTTCAGCGAGCAGGATGGCGAATTCATCCCCGCCCATCCGGGTGCCCATGTCCCCCTTGCGGATGACGCCTTGCACCGCCTTCGCCACGCCCTTCAACACCGTGTCGCCCACCGGGTGACCATAAGAATCATTGATATTCTTGAAATCGTCGAGATCGAGCATCAACACGCTGAACACCTGCGCCCGCCGTTCGGCCTGATGGATCTCGTATTCGATCATGGTCTGGAAATGGCGGCGGTTGTAGAGCCCGGTGAGCGGATCATGGGTCGCGTCGTGGGTCAGCTCATCCACCGTGCGCGACAAGGCCCGGCTCGATTCCAGCACGATCATCAACACCGTGAGGATGGAGCGAACCACGCTCTGCTCACGCACGTTGAGCGTCCCTTCCGGGAGGAAAGCCGTGCCCACCAGATGCCCCGAACGCGGCGTTTGCCCGACCACCCTGACCGAGAGCAGGGGTTTGTCCTCAAGAGACTGAATCTTCGCGCCCGTGTCGAGATTGAACACCTTGACCCCGACCCCGCCACTCACGCCCATCGCATCCGCAGCCCGCCGCGCCAGGCGTTTCTGCGCCCCCCGCTGAATCTGCCCCGCCGCACCCGCCTCGTAGACGCGCAGCACATGAGCATTACCATCATTGATCAGCGCATAAAACACGTCAAAAGGAAATTCGACATACAAATTCAGCAGCACCTCCCGCACGAAGGCGTCCCATTGGGCGAATTCGCTGTGCGAGAGGATGACGTGTTCAAGCACCCGCTGCTGACGCTCCAGCAGGTCACGCTCGACCAGCGCACCCTCCATCAGCTCGAACATGGTGTTGAATTCGCCGATGGCGCGCACGGTGCGATCCAGAGAGGCGTCGGATAAATGCACCCGCTCGATAAAAAGCTGCTTGCGGCTCAGTTCGAGCCGCTCACACAAGCCGCGCAGCTCGATGATTTCGGCGTTATCAAGGCCCGCCTCCGACAGCAGATGCAGACTCTGGGCGATTTTCCCCAGATTCTCCTGCGCCATGATGCCGCTCACCCGCTCGAAAGCCATGCTGTGGGTGATGCTGTCAAGCACCCCGGCCAGACGACCAATGACGGTTCTGCGCAACTCCTCCAGCGCAACGGGCGAGTTTCCCGCCCCGGCGACACTTACGCTGACCTTAGCGTCCATCGCCGAAGCGCCCCCCAGCCTCCATCAGATCCACCCCGCACTGCAACTCACGCAGCCAGTCCAGAAACTGGCCGACGGCGCTGCCACGGTAAACCGGCCCATGCTGGGGCGCGATCATGTCGATCTCCAGACCGTCAAGATTGGCGAGCCAGCAGCGCACCGCGCGATTGGAAGTCATGTAGCGGCGATGAAAGCCTTCAATAAAAGGCAGGTGCGCGGAGAAGTCATCGACATAAGGCTCGTCGTAATCGTCCGGCATGATCGCCGCACCGATGTCGGCAGAAAACAGGATGCGCGCCGTGGGGTCGTAGAGGGTGAAATTGCCTTCAGAATGCAGGAAATGGGCCGGAATAAAGCGCAGCGGCATCCCCGCCACCGGCTCGCACTCCATCCCGTCATCGGGAATGCCGACGAAGCGCCCCGAAGTCTCCAGCCCGAAATGCGGCAGGAAGCGCACCCACAAGGCGGAGATATAAAACCTGGCCTGAGTCGTGAGCGCCACCCACGACACCAGCCCGCCGACCACATCCGGGTCCTGGTGGGACAGAAAAAACGCCACCACATCTTCAAGCCGGGTATAGCGCAGAAGCTCGGCGAGCACATGGGGCATCACCCCCAGACCACCCGGATCGAGCAACACCCCCTGATTCCCGTGCACGATCAGGAACTGATTCGAGCGCACCCCTTCCTCTTCGCCCGGACTACTTTCATTGAGCAAAACAAAGCGGTGTGAATCACTGCAGAAGAGCTCGATATTTCGCATTCTTGTCAGCCCGTCCGTCCGTCGGCGACAGACGCCGACGTCTCATTTCCCACACTTTAACGCTATCAGGAGGGAAAACCTAACGCCCCGCTCATTTGTCACGGTTCTACAACACCGCAAGCTGAACATCGCAGCAATCAACGCCATCCGGCATTATATTCATCCGGGATGAACGGTATCCATTGGAAGCCTCCTCAACGGCGTCCGTCCGCCCGTTGCCGCCCGCTCCCGTTGCCATCGGCATAAGCATGGTTCTTGAAGGTCATCGCCGCCAGCGCCCGCGCCACCCGGTCATTGATCGAATCCCGCGGCGCCACGCCCTTGGCATCGGCCTGCCCGGCGGCGACCCCGGTCAGCACGCTCATCGCCTCATCCGCCGTGCTCACCGGATAAATATGAAAACGTCCGGCGCGGGCGGCCTCCACCACATCCTCGCGCAACATCAGGTGACGTGCGCTCGTCGCCGGAATCACCACCCCGTGGCTGCCGTCCAGCCCACGCGCCGCGCACAGATCGAAAAAGCCCTCGATCTTCTCATTCACCCCGCCGATCACCTGCACCTCGCCAAACTGGTTGACCGAGCCGGTAATCGCCAGCCGCTGTGAGATCGGTAGCTGGGTCAGCGCCGAGAGCAAGGCGCACAACTCGGCCAGCGACGCCGAATCGCCCTCGACCGGCGCATAAGACTGCTCGAACACCAGACTCGCCGACAGCGACAGCGGCTGATGGCGGGCATAACGGGCGGCGAGGAAGGCCGACAGGATCATCACCCCTTTGGAGTGAATCGCGCCGCCCAGATCGGCCTCGCGCTCGATATCGACCACATCGCCATCGCCCAGGCGCACGGTGGCGGAAATCCGCGTCGGATAGCCGAAACGCTCGCCCGCCAGCTCCACCACCACCAGACCGTTGATCTGCCCGGCGCGCTCGCCGCTGGTGGCGATCAAGGTGGTGCCGTCGAGCATCGACTCACGCACCCGGGTCGGATAACGGCTGACCCGCCGCGCCCGCGCCGCCAGCGCCGTCTCAATCTGCTCACGCCCGATGCGCGCCCGCCCCACCTCGCGCGCATGGTGATCGGCCTCGCGCATCAAATCGGACAGCCGACGGGTTTGCAGCGACAACCGCGCCGCATCTTCGGCAATCCGCGCCCCCTCCTCGACCATGCGCGCCACGGCGCCACGATCGAGCGGCAGCAGCTCAGCCTGTCGCGCCAGCATCGCCAGGAGCTGCGCATACTGTTGCTCGCTCTCTGCGGTGCGCGGCAGATCATCCTCAAAATCGGCGGCGATCTTGAACAGCCCGGCAAACTCGGGGTCGTTCTCCATCAAGGTGTAATAAAGCTCACGATCCCCGATCATCACCACTTTCAGCGTACACGGCACCGCCTGCGGCTCCAGCGTCACCGCCCCGCTCCAGCCCTGCGCCTCCGCCGGCGCCTCCAGACAAATCTGGCCGCTGCGCAGGCTGCGTTTCAACCCTTCCCACGCATAAGGCTGCATCAGCAGGCGCTCGGCATCGACCACCAGATAGCCGCCATTGGCGCGATGCAGTGCGCCAGCGCGGATCAGGTTGAAATTGCTCACCTGCACGCCCTGTTGCACCACATGCTCGATGCGCCCGATCAGATTGCCGTAGCCGGGGTTATTCTCAAACACCACCGGCGCACCGGTCGAAGCCGAATGATCGACCAGCAGCTTCACCTGATAACGCGGATAGCGCGGGCTGTCCTCGGCGCTATCTTCCTCATCCTCGCCCTCGGGCAGAATGCCGGACACCGTGCTGTCGAACACATCCTTTTCCACTGCGTCAAAAAACGCCAGCACCTCGGCCAGATCGGCGTAACGCCCGCGCACCTCCTTGAGCAAATGCGCGATGGCGGGCGTCAGCGCCTCACGCGCCGCCTTCACCAGCGACTCGCGCAAACTCGCATGCCAGCCGGGGAACTCGTTGAGCAAATCCGCCAGACGATCCCCCCACGCCTCGACCTTGCCCTCGATCACGCTCTGCTCTTCCGCCGACAGCGCCTCAAACGCCTCGGGGGTCAGCACCTCGCGCTCAACCCCGTCCTGACCCTCGACCTGACCCTCGCCCCCGCTCACCGGCGCAAACACAAAGCCATCGGTCGTCTGCAACAACGACAAGCCATCCGCCGCGCACTGCTCGGTCAATTCGCGCAGCGCCGTTTCCTGGCGCTCCTTGTGCGCATCGTTGAGCGCCTCGATGCGGTCGCTATAAGGCTCACTGTCGAGCGCAGCCTCGATCGCCGACCCCAGCTCGCGGATAAAGCCCTGCATGTCCGCACGCAGCATCGCCCCCCGTCCGGGCGGCAGGACGAGCAGCTTCGGATGGAGCGGCTCGGCAAAATTATGCAAATAGCACAAATCGGGCGGCACCGGCTTGCTCGCCGCCCGCTCGCGCAGCAGGCGAAACGTCGTGGCATGCTTGCCGCATCCGGCGTCCCCCAGCACAAAAACATGGTAATCCGCATGCCCGATCGCCAGCCCGAACTTCAGCGCCTCCATCGCCCGCTCTTGCCCTAGGTCGCCGGGATGATCCTTGAACTCGAGATCAGCCGTCGTCTCGAACCCGAAACACGCAGCATCACAAGACCTGCGCAAGCGTTCAGCCGGTAACTCGGCAAGGAAAAGAGCGTTCGTGGCGGGAGTGGGCATCGTTGTCGGACAGGCTGGCAGGTAAAACCCGCTATCTATACCCCGAAGCAGCGGTTTCAGGCAAGTGCACGCGGGGGGAATCCGCGTGTGCGATGGCCCTGGGGTAGACAGACGCCCGGCGCGCCCCGAGCTTGTCGCCTGTGTTTAATGTCACAAAAACACAACAAAACAGGTGTGGCACGACATCCATGAGGCATATTCTTTCATGTTTTCAGTGAGTTATGGCTGATCCACCTGTATACTTCACGCCTCTCCACCCCTCACGCCCCCTATGCCTCCCCGTATTTTTCCCACCTCCGCAGCCACCGGAACGCGCCGCACAGCGGCCTTGCGGCGTGGGCGGAGAATGGTAAAAATACTTGAAAAATCAAATAGTTACGGTATAATAGGCGGCAGGCGGCAGGCGGCAGGCGGCAGGCAGCAGGCAGCAGGCAGCAGGCGGCAGGCGGCAGGCGGCAGGCGGCAGGCGGTTAGCACAACGGCATAGCGCCGCCTGTAACGCCCATTCTGGCAGCACCCTCTCTACAGCATCCACAGCGAATTTTCCCGGCGGAGTTTCCTCGCGCCGCGTCGCCCTCGTCACAGGGGTCACGCGGCTTTTTTCGTTGACCAAAGCGCACACCAAAACCGGTCTCCGGTGCTGGCGTGCGCTTTTTTTGCGCACTTGATTTCCCGCTTCACAACAAGGAATAAAACCAATGAACCCTCGTCCTCCACAACATATGTATCGCATCACGCCCATTGCGCTCGCCCTCTCGATGGCGTTTGCGGGGCAGGCGCTGGCAGTAGGTGTAAGCATTGACAAATCTGATGCAGCCAATCACACATTGACATACAGCGACACTACTCACTTCCCTCCAAGTGGTTTACCCTATAACCCCTTCAGCTCCACCGCCACCTCAGTCATCTCGCCGCTTACCACTGATACTACCAGTGGCGGCATCGCTGACAACGCCAGCCCTTCTGGCAATAACGTCACCCTGACCAATTGGAGCGCCACCAATTCTGATATCGCCGGCGGTGTGGCGTTCGGCACTGGTAGCGTCACCGGAAACACCGTCGATATCAAACGTGACGACAACGGAACCACCGCCATCACCAGCGTGCTCGTCGGCGGCGCGGTTCTGGTCAACGGGGATGCCGACAATAACAAAGTCTCCATTACGGCAACAAACGCCTCAAGCATCACAATAAGCAATGCTACTTCCATCGCTGGCGGTTGGGTCCGTGCTGTGGGTTCTTCTGCTGGCGGCAATGAAGTCTACATTGAAGCGCTTGATACAAGCACCGTCACCATCACCGCCGATGTGGATGGCGCTTTCGTGGAAGGTGGCAATGCCGGGGCCAGTGGCGCTGCCAACACCGTCACCATCAAGGGCAACACGAGCGTCAACGGCAATGTGCACGGCGGTTACGCGGATGTGGGCACCGCCCAATACAACGAAGTCAAGATCGACGGCACCAGTAGCACGCTCACTGTTACCGGCTCCGTCTTCGGGGGGGAGACGGGGGGTACTGGCAACCACGCTAACTACAACAAAGTTAACATCACTGACGCCACCATCGACGCCGATATCTACGGTGGTCACTCGGCACTAAACAACGCCAACAACAACACAGTAGAAATTAGCGGCACAAATACTTCCGGCACCAGCAGCATCATTACCGGTGGGCACGTCGACTCGTTAGGCACCAGCACTCAGCAGGCTAACGGGAACCAGGTGACGATTAGCGGTGGCTCTGTAGCCGCAGAACTCGTTGTCGGCGGTAGAACCCAGGGCAGCGACGCCGCGAATCAAGCCTCCGGCAACACGGTGAGCATAGACGACACGGCTTTCATCAATCCCAATATAAGCGTGGTCGGCGGACAGACCTACAATGGTCAAGCCGGTGCTGATGGACAAGGTAACACGGTCAGCCTTGCCAACACTACTGGCGTTGTCCTTGTACTTGGCGGCGTCACGAATGATGGTAATGCCCAATACAACGAAGTCACTATCGGCACTGGCGCAAGCGTATCGGTCAGTGTTTCTGGTGGTTACGTCATCTCTGCGGGTAACGCCAATTACAACAAAGTCACCATCGCAGCAGGTACTGGTACTGTAGGGAATGTCTACGGGGGTAATACTAATGTTGGGGACGCCAGCAACAATACCGTGACCTACACGAGCGGTAGCGTGAGCAGTAACATTTACGGCGGCTATATCAGCGGCCCAAGCCCTGGCAACACCGCAAATAACACCGTAAATCTCGGCGTTGCGGGCGACGCTGGCCTCACCGTGGGCGGCGGTCTTTACGGCGGCTATAGGGTCAGCAGCGGGGCCATCGCTACGGGCAACACCCTGAACGTCAAGGGTTCCGGCCACACCGTAGGCATAGACCTCGGCGGCTTTGAGTACCTCAACTTCCAGTTGCCGACCGCGATCAGTAGCGGTGCGAACCTTCTGACAGTCAATGGCACGGCGTCCATCGGCGGCAGCACCATTAACCTTAGCCTCCAGGGGGGGACGAGTGGAACCCTCAGCGCACTCGGTGCAGGTCAGTCTATCAACCTTATCAATGCGGGTACGCTGGACACTACCGGTGGCTTCACGACCAGCGGCACGGCATTTGTGGGCGGCCTCACGACCTATACCTTCAACGTGACGGATGACGGCAGCAACAACCTCCGGACGACGCTGGCAAGCGCGACTACGCCGCCTCCTCCGGCCCCGCCTCCGGTCACACCGCCAGTCACACCTCCGGTTACGCCGCCGGTCACCCCTCCCGTCACGCCCCCGGTCACCCCGCCAGTTACCCCGCCGCCACCCCCGCCCCCGCCTCCGGTTGTCCCGCCAACCAGCCCCCTCGACCCGCGCAGCAAGGCGCTGTCCG